>JAISKT010000041.1 GCA_031261295.1 Candidatus Symbiothrix sp.
GCGCAGGTAACAATCGGAGCCAATCAGGATCCGCGTACCGGCGCCGGTTTGGATTTGAATTCCAATAAGGGATTGCTTTTACCGAGAGTAACATTGTCGAGTACAGCCACTGATTTCCAATTGGAAGGGGGAGATTTGGATAAGGCCAAAGGGATGGTGGTTTACAATAACGGCGCCAACTTGGGCGGCCCCGGTGTATTTGTTTGGGACGGAAGTAAATGGTCGATCGTACAAGCAGAATTGCCGGCGGTAACTATCGAAACGGTAGGAAGCGGAACTTCTTTTTGTGGAGGCGTCACTTTTAAACTGATAAAACCTACCAGTTGGTCAACTGCACAATGGACAAGTTTGGCAACAAGCAATGTAACGGCGACACTTGCAGGCGTTGCTTACAATGGTACATTGACTTACAATTCAGTGGATAATTGTTATTATTACGGGATTACGGCAGCAGCTGTCGGACAATCGGCTGTGATTACGGTAAACGGTAGTATCAGCGGAACTCCCATCACTGAAAGCACAAAAACAGTGACTGTCAACTTGAATACGGACAGCAGTTTTAAGGTAGGTGGTGAAAATTGCTTTGACATCAAACGCAGCAGTGACACCGACCCGGATTGGGGGTATCGGGTACAAGCTGATTTTACAAAAACCTACGATTATTCGTTGAGTGGAACAGTGGGCAGCGGATTTACGATCTACTCGGTAACCTGGAGTTATACCAATCCTGAAAATGCGGTTGAAACATTTACACCGGCTACTACCAGTACTACTCCGGCCAGCAATAAAGTAACGGTAAAATACAATCCAGACAACCTGATCGGCAATACGAATATCGATGCCACAGGTATCCAGGTGATTATTACGGCTACGATTGTGGCTACCAGTACCGGCGCTTGTCCGACAGCGGTTTATACCGTATCGCGGAGAGTGACGATTAAGAATGAGGGCTGTTGTACCTCTGTTATAGATGCCGAAGGACATTTCTATTATGCACACCAATTTGGCGATGCCGGTTGTTGGATGACGCAAAACTTGCGTTCGACTTGGACACTACAAGACGGTACGTTTAGAAGTATTCCGAAAGGAAATAATACGAGTAATGCAAATACACCTCTTTATTTCTTCCCCAATGCAAAGGTTGATACCATTAATCATCCGGAATATGGTTTGCTTTATACCTGGTCGGCGGCCAATATAGGAACTAATGCAACGGAAGCCAGCGATGCGTTCAGTGGAACCATCTCTACCCGTCAAGGCATTTGTCCGTCCGGATGGCACTTGCCGAGTGATTATGAATGGGGACAGTTGGAAAAAGAAATTGCTTCTAATCCATCTGCTTATTCCACGCAAACTACCCCTTATGCAGGCGCGGAGAGCTTTGACTACACGGCAACAGAGACAGACAGACCGGGATCAAACGAGTTTGACCTGACCATGTGGGGCCGCCAAATGAAAAGCATAACCCCAGTAGGCACGGCTACGGAGACAAATGGCTCTAGCTTCGACAAGTCAAGGGGTGGCTTTGACGTTTTGCTTGTAGGCTTCATTAACACTGGTAATGTAATGCAATATGGTATAAGTACGTACCTACACTCATCAAGTGCAAGCTCCGCCACATACTCGTGGCAAAGGCAATTCCAAGTCTCTCTGACCGGGGCCTGGCGCCGAAATTCTTCGAAAGGACATATGGAACCAATAAGGTGCGCTCGAAACTAAAGACGAGTCCCGTTGTCCATTTGTCAATTTGAAATCGAGCGCTTTAGCCAGCCCTTGAGCCGCCCGATCTGTGGCCGTTATTGATTAGGGTGTCGGCGCTCAACCCTTGATTCAGGAGCAAAAGGCGAGGGTTGCGTTTCTTTACAAACCTGCTAAGTTTTAAAAACTTAGCAGGTTTTTGCGAGAAGTTCTAACGTAACCTCTTTGACAGAAAAAGCCGCATCGTGGATATGAAAAAACTCCGTATGACAAGATTTGAGTGCTTTACCGTGTTTGTAATCCGCTGTGCGAAGCATGGCCCGAAAGCTGCGGCCCGCCATTCCCGGTAAGAGCATGCCTCGGAATTGTTATTTATTTGATGAGTTTTCCAATCGACACATGCGGCTTATTTTATATTTTTCGTTGTATCGCGCCCGATACTTTATGCAAATATAGGTATTCCTAATCAAAAAAAATAATTTTTGTGAAAAAATTTTACCTGTTTGTCGGGTTCTTTTTTGTACTTTTGTCAAAAATTACGGCTAAGAAGCTGATTGATAAAAAGAAAAGAAAAAATGTATCGATTTAAACGGATAACGCTCAAAGTAGGAAGTAATGTATTAACCCGTCCGGATGGGACACTGGATCTGACCCGTATGTCTTCCCTCGTGGACCAGATTGCCGGACTGCACCGCCAGGGACTGGAAATCATCCTGGTTTCGTCGGGCGCTGTCGCTTCCGGCAGAAGCGAAATCACCACCAAAGGAAAATTGGACGATGTTTCGGCCCGCCAACTCTATTCGGCTGTGGGACAGGCCAAATTGATTAACCGTTATTACGATTTTTTCCGCGAACACGGTATTGCCTGCGGCCAGGTGTTGACAACCAAAGAGAGCTTGGGTACCCGCCGCCATTACCTCAACCAGAAAAATTGCATGAGTGTGATGCTGGAAAACAACGTGATTCCGATCATGAACGAAAACGATACAATTTCGGTAACGGAACTGATGTTCACCGACAACGACGAACTTTCGGGAATGATTGCGGCCATGATGGACGCCGAAGCGCTGATTATTTTAAGTAATATCGACGGCATTTACAACGGTTCGCCCAACGATCCGACGTCGGAAGTGGTCCGGATAATCGATCAAGACAAGGATGTGAGCGATTATATCCAAACGTCCAAATCGACTTTCGGACGGGGTGGCATGTTGACCAAATACCGCATTGCCCGGAAAGTGGCAAATGAAGGCATTGAGGTAATCATTGCCAACGGCAAGACCGAAAACATCCTTCCGCGCATCCTCGAAAACGGCAGTGAGGCGGTATGTACCCGGTTCCTGGCGGCTCCCAAAACTTCGTCCGGCATCAAAAAATGGATTGCCCATTCCGATAGTTTTGCCAAAGGTGAAATTCATATCAATGCAAATGCGGCCAAAGCGTTATTGGGTGAAAAAGCCACTTCCCTACTCCCTATCGGCATTGTCGCCGTCAGCGGGCATTTTGAAAAAGACGATATTGTGAAGATTATCGATGCCGGAAAGAACCTGGTCGGCGTGGGAAAAGTCAGCTACGACAGCGCTAAAACCACCGAATTAATCGGACAAAAAGGCAACAAACCGGTCATTCATTACGATTATTTGTATCTCTCCCCGAAATAATTTTAAATATAATAATCGCTGGCATCAATAATGCCGGCGCGCAACGCATATTTGGTTGCTTCGTGCAGGTTGTTGACTTCCAATTTCCGAAAGATATTTTTGCGGTGGGTAATCACGGTGTGCACACTTAAAAAACGCTCGGCGGCAATTTCCCGCGTATTTTTTCCGGCGGCAATCAGCCGGAGTATTTCCCGTTCGGTCGCCGTCAACTTATTGTCTGTCAGGAAATCCTGATTTTTTTTGGACGAAAGATGATTGGTGATGCGGTTGCACACAAAGGGCCGGCCGTTGAGAATGGATTCAATAGCTGAATTTACTTCCTCTTTCGTACAGTCTTTCAATAAGATACTGAATGCTTTGTTACAAGTGACGTGTTTGACAAAATCGTCCGTCAATTCTTCGGAAAAAAGAAGAAAATGCGACAAGGGGAAACGGGTTTGAAGAACCAGCAGTTCTTCCACGCCGGTAAAATCAAAAAGCGAATAATCCAGGATAACCAAAGCGTTCACCTCGGAAAACAATTCTTCGATCAGCTCCCTTTTATTCCTTACTTCCGAAAAGCGGGAAAAAGAGCGATTGCTTTGAATATAGTGATAAATACCCGCAGCCGTGATATCTTGATTGTCAGCTAAAATAACTGTTGAGTGCATACATCCATTTTGTTTGCAAATTTAGTCATTTTTAATCAAAATAAGAACTTTATTCGCATCGGAAGTGTTTAATTTACGTCAAATAAACGGTTTATTTAATAAAAAAACAATATGGAAAGCTTTAAGGAAATTATAGACGGAAATGCACCGGTTTTAGTCGATTTTTTTGCCACCTGGTGCGGCCCGTGCAAAATGATGCATCCGATCATTGAAGAATTGGGAAAAGAATTGCAGGGAAAAGCCCGCGTATTGAAGATTGATATTGATAAAAATGAGGCCCTGGCCAATCAGTTCCGGATTCAATCGGTTCCGACATTCGTCATTTTCAAAAACGGAGAAATAAAGTGGCGAAATTCGGGTGTAACAGACAAAGAATCCCTTTTAGTAGAAATAAATGCGTATTTAAAATAAAAAATCCCCGGAATGAGATGAAAAAGAGTTAATTTTAGAAGATTAACTCTTTTTTTGTCTATAATATTAATAATTTTTGTAAATTCGCACCAATTAATGTTAATGAATTTATTAATCATATTTAAATTTCAGAAGAAATGCAAAACACACGAATCCTCCTGATGATTTTTAGTCTTTTTGTCCTCTTCTTTTCAGCTTGTATAGATCATACATACGACCTGGATGACGAAAATGTGGATAAAAATGTAGTTTTCAGTCCCGATGGCATTAATCTGCCCATTGGAAGTATCGAAGAAATTTCTGTTGCCAACGAGCTAAAGAAGATGTACGACAATGACAACAGTCAAATAAAAGTAGATACCGACGGAAGTCTTTTTATCGAATATGCCGGCGAATTTCCCATTGAATTTCCGGAATTTGAAATTCCTCTTTTCAGTTCCTTTCATCCGGATCCGGTAGCGCTGAATATACCCGGCATTCAAACAGGAATTCCGATTCCTCAGGGAACCCTTACATTAGTGAATGCTTCCGCCCCTTACGATATGACAACGCCTTTTTTCAAAAATGGGCAGGAGGGTTTGGAACTGACTGCGGAACAATTCAATTTTAATACCTGCTCGGTCGATTTGACCTTTAATATATCCGGTATAACTTTTGGAGCCGGAAGCGATGCCAATTTGATTCTGACTTTGGACTATCCCACCAATTTTATTCTAAAAAACGGCGGAAAAATAATCAAAAAAACGATTTCCCTCACCGAGTTGACCAATGGCGTTTATACCCTCAAGGGGCTTGCCGATGTAGATGCGTACAATTACTTGGTAACGGATAAGGACTTGAGCTACCAAATTGACCTGGAAGTGAAATCACCTCTCAGCGTGACAATTTCAGGCACGCCAACCTTTGATATGACCTTATCGGTGGATAATGGGGGTGTACAGGTGAAAAGTTTGAAATGTCAGGTAACCGGTACGGAAAGCAAAGCCGATGAAATAAATATTGAAGAATTTACACGGGCTTTCAGTGGAAATACGTTTGAATTTGAAAATCCTTCTTTGGAATTTGCTTTAGAAACCAATTTGGCAAGTAATTTTGACCTGGATGCAAATTTATTCAGCGAAGTCGGTTCTGCCGCCACCAGTTTACAATATCAAAAACCAACTCAAGCTTATCCAACCACCATCACTACGTCCTATCTCTTATCGCCTGTAAATCCGGATAACGCCGCCAACTGGAAACGGTTTGATTTGAACAAGGTATTCGGTATCGTTCCCAATTACTTAAATTATGAAGTAAAAGCGCATTTTGAAGATAAAGTCCTTTTATATCCCAACGGATTGGTTTTAATACCTAAATATCGAGTTAAACTTCCGTTCAAATTTACCCATGTAGATGTAAATATCTCAGATACAGTAGTCGATCTATTTACGGAAGACGTGTATGAACAATTGTTTGAATATGCTGAAGGAGGCATCAAAATCCAGGCCGATTCGGTTGAGGTTGCCATTGGAAAGGACATGGAAATAGCAATTAGCGCCAAAATTTTGGATGAAAATTATAACGACATTGGCATTCCGGTGCAATCGGTACAGCTGACAAATGGAACGAATACAGACTTTTCCATTGAAATCGACCGGGAACATAAAGCGAAAATGATTGATGCCCGGCACTTGGAATTTACTTTCAAACTGAAAGGAAACGGAACTATTTCCACAAGCGATTTTATACACATTCAAAAGATCCGGATCATCTCCGATGATGGTATTCATTTCACATTTTAACTTTTAACGATTACAGCAATGAATCATATACAGTTTTTTAACAATAAGAAAACATTCCTTTTTATTTTGGGAATTTGTTTTTCACTTCATTCCGTATTGGGACAATCGACTAATACCGAATATTTTATGAAGTCTTCTTTTACCAGCGCGTCTATTAATCCGGCCAAACGCCCTGAAAAGGGGTATATAGGCATTCCGGGGTTGACGAATGTAATGATTGATTATAAAACCAATACATTTGGCCTGGAGAACTTCCTGTTTCCCGGTTTGGGAGAAAGCGGGAAATCGGCTTGGTTCCTGAATAAAAATGTTTCCTACGACTCATTCATGAAAAATATTTCCAATCAAAATTATTTGAATCTGGATGTGGATTATACACCGATTGGTTTTGGGTTTTATACCGGTGATTTGTTTTTATCTTTTGACGTAGCGTTAAAAACCAATGCACAAGTCAATATTCCCAAAAATGTTTTTGAATTTGTAAAAAAAGGCGTCCCGTTGGGAGAGAGCGCCGAGGGGGAAAGCTATGATTTCAGCAAGATTGGCGCAAGCGTCAATGCCTATACCGAAATCGGATTTGGAGGCTCTTATCCGCTTCTGAATAATTCACTTGTCGCCGGCGCCAAAGTGAAAATTTTGTTGGGAGTGGGAAATGCCCGCGTCAAATTAGACCGGATGTTATTGAATATAGATAAATACAACTGGAGCCTGGAAACGGAAGCCTCCGGCCGTATCATCGGACTTCCGGCTACCTATAACGAAGACGGCCATTTCGACGGATTCGATACGGATAATTTTTCTTTTGGTATCAATGGATTCGGGTTAGGATTGGATTTGGGAGCCACTTTCGAGCCGGGTAAGCTTTTCGAGTTTTTGGGAGACATGGCTTTTATGGATAATATCACATTCTCGGCTGCCTTGACAGACATCGGCTTTATCAGTTGGAGCGATAAGAATGCGGCATATCTGGCTACCGACCCCAGTAAAATACACATCACCGGCGAACATAACATCAGTTTTGAGGACGATTCGGACAATTCATTAGGCAGTATTATTGATAACCTGGCCGATGATTTCAATGACGCCATCGCCCTGAAAGAAGATCCGGAGGCTGCTATGAAAAAGTCTTCCGGTATCGGGGCTTCACTGAATTGGGGAGCGGAATATGCCTTATTAGACAAGAAATTAAATGTAGGTTTTCTTTCTACCACGCATTTCAATACATTAAAAACCATCACGGAATTCACATTGGCAGGCGCTTACCGGCCGGCGAGCGCTGTGGAAGTTGGTTTGAGTTATTCGGTAGTGCACAGTCATTTCAAAACCATCGGATTGGCATTGCATTTAGGACCGGCATTTTATATTGCCAGCGATTATGTAATTCCGACTAAATTCAATTCCGATTTTATTCCTGTTTCCGCCCGGGCATTCAACCTCCAATTCGGATTTGTTGTCCCGATCGGAAAGAAAAGATAAAGCGAAAATTAAAATAATTAAGAAAATGAAAGAAATTAATTATTTTCATTTCTTTCATTTTCTTAATTTCTTTCATTCTATAAAATGATTTTCCCGTTGAAAACCTGAGTCGGACTATTGACTTTCACTATTAATACGCCTTTTTGAGCGACCGGAATAGTCACCGAATAGTCATTTGTATGCAGCTTATTCACCAAACGTCCGCCGGCATCATATACAGACACCTGCGATCCGCCTTCCAATCCCGTTACAAGCAATTGACCGGCCACTTTCGTAAGAACAATTTTGGAACGATCAACTGCCGGAATATCAGTCGGATTATCCACTATTTTAATTTTCAAGGAAGAACATTTATCGGCAATGGCATAAGCTACATCCCGTTGGAAGTAGGTGGTTGTGGTAGTAATTCCGTTCACGGTCGCCGTAATTTCCCAGTCATACAACCCCGGATGGTCTCCTTCAAAACGCAGATTCACCGTTTCTTTCTGGAAATAAGAACCGTCCAATTGGGGTTTTTGTAATTGTACTCCGTTAATCGAAACCACAGGTGTTCCTTTTAAATTACCGGCCGTTTCCAAAGTCATTTTCATCACCGTACCCAGACTGAAATAATTTTTCAAATGCGTATATACATTTGTATTTCGCTTGCTGCTCCAGGTTTTCATTTGAGTTACCTGGTCTTTCCAAAAATCCAGGTCGCCCCACCCTACTTCCGGCTTCCACCGGTCGATATGGTTAGGCATTTCTGTTGCAACGATTGGCTGGATACTGTCAATTACTTGCGCGATCGTATTGTATTGAAGAATATCACCCATATAAATAGCAAAACGGCTGTAAAAGTCTTTTTTGAAAGAACTCTGTGTCAACAAGGCTTTGAACAACCTCCTGGGGTCATCAGTTCCATTTGCATTATAGGCCAGAGTGTTATAATTAGGCGTCCGGTCGTTATTAGCGTTATTATCATTCACATTCCACCAAATGCCCAGGCCCTGGTCGGTATCTTTCAGGATAAACCGCCATTTTCCACCGGTTTCTTTGGGTTTCCACATCACCATATTATTATTCGGAAAATCCATATTGCCCACATAAATCTGGAGAATCATGTAATTTATAAATTCATTGAGATCCACCTGGTCCATTATCCATTGGTAATTCATCTGGGAAGCGGATTTTCTCAATTTAGACATTAATGTGTTCCAATCGGTCTTGTCGCCGGCCTTCAATTCGCCCCACCAATTTTCAATCATGTCAATATTTTCGGTGGCATAATTCGCCAGAATAAAATCTTCTTCAGAACGTTCCCTTAAATTTTGAATGCCCCAATACTGCCCATTCAAATAAAAAATAGCGGGCTGGTAAGCCTGATAATCCACATCCACTTTTCCACCGAAAAGTAACTGGATAGCAGCATCCCGGAAATGGGTGTACCAAAAGTCATTCCCTGAATTTCGAATCATAAACGACTTGATTTCCTGATTGGGTTTCGTGCTAAATAAATCATAAGCAAATTGTTTCTCTCCAAAACGTTTGTGCCCATATACAATAAAAGTCTTTTGCGGGTTGGCTCTTGACCAACCGCCTGCAATCCGCATTTCACCCAACTGATTGAGGGCGGCTTCCCCGTTGGCGGCAGGGAAATATTCAAAATTCACCGGACGGCGCCAATTATTGTTCCAGTTGGCCTTGTAATCGATTCCATTCCCGGCCAGGCCATACTTCCCATTTCCCTGGCAATAAATGCCGAATTCATCGTCCCAAAGATAGGAACCGTCTAAACTAATGGAAATAACCGGCAAGGTTAAATTCCGAGACGTAATAATATAGGAATGCGCTTGCGAACGGTTGGTCAAATAATCGGGATGAATCAGTTTGGCCTTTACCACCTTTGTACTTGAGATATTCAACGGAGTGGAATACACGGGAGAATGAGCGGTTGGCTCCGAATTGTCCAATGTATAATGCAGATTCGACAAAGTGACCTCCGCCGGTTTATTGTCGGGCAACGATAAACTGAGTTGCACTGCATTTTTAAATACACCTCCGGTTTGACTAAAAACGGGATTCGCGAGCAAGCGATCCGAAGTTTTCCCTTCGTTTTTCCGGTTGGGAGTAGCTTCTACAAAATAAGCCCAGGTATCGGCGGCATCGGCTGTCCTGCCCTTGGAAATATTGGGAGCCGGTTGTTTGGAAAAATTCGTTACGGAATCGATTGCATTTTTAGTGGCATCGAACAAATAGATAGAGCCGCTTCCGCTTTCCAAACGGAACGAAGTATGAAGACCGGACGCCGCATTATCGCCATACACCAACAAATAGCCTTTGGCGGGAACCGTAGCCGATTGGTTGATTTTCCAACCTTGACTGTAATCCGGCTTTTCGGAAACATACCAATTCTGAATATTAACACCTTGATTGGAATCGTTGTAAAGTTCGATCCAGCTGTCGGGAAATTCCTGCAAATCGTCCCGTACCAAGTCGATATTACTTTGCATAAATTCATTGATCCATATCTTAGCGGATAGCGATTGAACAAGTGAAATACTCAAAAAGAGAAGCGCCAATTTTGTTTTCATTGATACCAGGGTAAATCATTTCTAATCGCAAAGATAGTAAAAAATTTGGCAAACGCATCCCCAAAATTAGGAAATTCACCAATTCCGGGGGCTAATTGAACTAAAAACTAAGAACTAAAAACTAAAAGTTGGCTGACGCAAGCGGTACACGATACAAAGGTGCACGATAAATGCTTACGGCGGAGCCGTTGCATTATTGTAGTCATTCAAACAGTCACCCCACCCACAACCGCGGAGCGGTTGCATTATAATCAAATGGAAATCAATACGATAATGAAACCGCTCTGCGGTTTTTGGTTTGGAGGAATTATCTTGTTTCTACAATAATGCAACGCCTCTGGCGTAAGCATTTATCGTGCACCGTTACACCGTGTACCGCGCACCCAAAAGGCTCAAATCGTGTACTTGAGTAGGTACCTCTTTTTCCAACCAAAGTTAATTTTTGGTAATTCCTTGGATGTTACGAAAAAAGATATTACTTTTGTTGATTAAATAAACAATAAAAAAGCTTTTATAACGAAGTAGAAAACAGTTTATAAAGACATAATTCATTAAAAGAAAAAGCGTTAGCTTTTATTCTTGTTTTGGAAATCTGAACAATTTCAACGGCTACAAGAATGAGTTAGTAAACGTTCACGAGAATTCGTGGGCATAACTTATTTGTAGTCGTGGGTAGTTCAGAACCTCCAAAACGAATAAAGTTATTAGTCCCACGTTTTTTTATTTTAAATAACCGCTTCTTCGGGACTTGGAGGCATAAATTCTACAAACATGCAGAACAAGTTATAGGAAATTGGCGGGCGTAGTGGTTCAATGGTTTTTCACTCTCATTTTTAACTGGTTGAACACGTCCGCCCATCACTTAGGGTACAGGCAACCACACAGATTTTTTTTCATTATTATTAAATTTATAATTATTCGGTTGCCTTGCCCTTTTATAAAACAGGCGCTATGCGCCTTGTACAAAATACAAATTTAAATTATACAAAGAATATGAAAAAAATGATTTTTTCGATGCTGATACTCATTGGTTTGAGTGCAGCAAGTGCGAATGCGCAAGTATTGATTGGCGCCGACGATAAACCTCATTCGTCGGCTGTATTGGAATTGCGAAGCAATAACGCAGGTTTGTTGCTTCCGCAAGTGAAATTAGATGCTTCCAATGATACGTCCATGTTAACACCGGTAACCGGTATGCTGGTCTGCAACCTTACCGGTTCTTTGCAACATGGAGCTTATTATTGGGATGGAAGTGAATGGAAACTGTATATCGGTTTTTGAGAATGAAAATAATGAAATTAATTAATAAAATGAAGATAATGAACAAA
>JAISKT010000065.1 GCA_031261295.1 Candidatus Symbiothrix sp.
ACAGCACATTCATTCGGCAACAGGCAAGAAAATTCAAACGGAAATTTACACATATAATTACGACCATGCAGGACGGCTGAAACTAACCACACATGACTTAGACGGAACGAAGAAGATACTTGCCGATAACTATTATGATGAATTAGGCAGGTTGCGAGCAATTTCTCCCCTTAAATTGGAGTTTACGTATAATATCCGTTCGTGGACCAACAGTATCAACTATCCGCAATTCCGGGAAGAGTTGTCCTATTCCTACGGTGGGAATATAGACAGGATGCAATGGATCGGAGAAAATACCCCGGGTGCAAAAACCTATTTTTTTGCATACGATAATTTGTCGAGACTGATAAGGGCTGATTATTCACAAGGATTCCATACCTCGTATGATTGGGCTGACTTTTCCACCGGATATAAATACGACAAACAAGGCAATATAACGTCTTTGTATCGCAATGGGAAAACGGATAGGGATCACGGCACAATCGACGAACTCTATTTGGATTATCAAGGCAACCAATTAGTCAATGTTTACGATGAGGGGAAGGAGGTATTGACCAATGCTTACGATTTCAAAGATTATGCCGATGAAAAGATTGAATACGAGTACAATGCCAATGGAGCGATGGTAAGTGACCTGAACAAAGGCATTAGCAAAATTACCTACAATCATCAGAATTTGCCGGTAACGCTCTCACTCAACAATCCGTTGGTAGATGCCACCAACGAATACACTTATACGGCAACAGGCGCCAAGTTGAAAGTGGTACATCGCTGGACACCGGTCACTCAGGGCATGCCGATGAAGGGACTTTCAAGCCTCAAAAGCCCTACGCCCGAAACCCAAACGACGGATTATGCAGGCAACAAGATTTATGAAAATGGGGAATTGTCAAAAATATTGACGGGAAATGGGTATTATGAAGATGGAAAGTATTATTTTTACGTCACAAATCATTTGGGAAGTAATGTAGCAGTCGTCGACGAGTTCGGACAGGTCATACAAACAACGGATTATTATCCGTTCGGAATGACTGCCGGTGGCGAAAAACAAGACAGACAGCCCTACAAATACGGCAACAAAGAATTGGATGAGATGAACGGATTAAATTTATACGATTTCCTGGCAAGAGGATATGATCCGGCTATCGGACGGTTTATGGCAATTGACCCGCTGGCGGAAAAGTATCCGTGGATGAGTCCGTATGCATATTGTAAAAATAATCCTGTCAATCGAATAGATCCAACAGGTATGGTAGATTACCTTGCGAGTACCATGACTCCTGAATTGTGGCAGAATTTTAATCCGGAAGAGGATACCATGACATTAAATGAGGTTGCGATCACACCGAAAGGTGGAGGAGCCATGACTGTGGAGTGGGAAGATTGGCAGACTGATATGTATCAAAGGACACTTAAAGATGATCCGCAAAACTTACAGCTATTATTGGGATATAAGAATTTGTTTGCCATGGAAAAACAAGCAAATCAGCAGTGGTTAGAATCTCGTGATGCTAGCATAGGAGTATTTGGGGATGTTCTTTCTAAAGAATCTGCACTATTTGGAGTAACCAGTACAATTGTTTACAATCCAACAATGAATACTTGGATGGGTGGAAATTTTAAATTTTACTCAATGAACTTTAACGGTAATGGTTATACAGGCGGAAGAAATGCGTTTGCAGGAAATCTTGGAAGTGGTTTCAAATGGCTTGGTCGTGCAACAGGTGCTTTAAGCATTGGTATATCAGCAAATCAATTTAGGAATGCCACAACAATAGAAGGGAAATCAGAATATGCCACAGATGTATTTATGGGCGGAATTGGATTTGTACCCGGTGTCGGTACAGCGGTATCTTTATTTTGGAGTTTTGGCGGAAAACAATTACATTGGAATCATGTAAATGAAGTTGTTGTGCCGGCAATTCAAATGGAAATGCCTCCCTATAGTTATTTACCTTATAAATGATTGCATTATGAAAACATTATTTGATTATTGCTTTTATAGAATTTCCAAAGCATATAGATTTTGGGATGAAAAAGATTACTGTGGTTGGGGATATGGAGTTCTTTTTGCTACATTTGGTTTTATTGCATTGACATTAACAAACTTCATATTATACACTTTGCATTATAAACTAACGACAACAATTATTGTTATTGTATTGCTACCATTTATCGCATTGGATGGGGTATTGAGTATATTTTTACAAAACAAGAATAAGAAAAAATATAAACAATTAGAAAAAGAATATAAAGATGAAAAGTATAGCAAATTGAAAGGCTGGTTAGTCTTCTTGTATGTTATATGCTCACTAACAATGTATTTTGTATCACTGTATATATTTGACGTATAATATTTGAATATAGTACTTGTAATTCGTTGTAGGCTATGCACCTACGACGAATTACAAACTAAGAATTTATAAACAATTAAAAAATAAACAATAATGAAAAAAGTAATTTTAAGTATAGTGGTTGCCTTATTAGGCATAGTATCAGTGAATGCACAGTTTTATGTTACGGGTGCTTTGGGTTATAGCAGTAGTAATACAAAAACGGACGATGGGGGTAAACTTGATTCGCATTCATTTACTATTGCTCCGGCAATAGGCTATTATTTAAATGACAAATTAGAGATTGGTCTCTCTGTGGTAGAACAATCGACCACATCGCAACCTATAATGACACTTGCCGGAGTGTATGTTTTCACAGAAACAAAAACACAAATGTTGTCTGTTGCTCCTTATCTTCGTTATTCGGTTTTCAAGTTTAATAAATTTAGCGTGTTAGGCTCAGTTAGCATTTATGCAGGTAAAGGAAAAATTGAAAATAAAAATGCAAGTCTATATTCCGGAGCAACAGAGACTACCAAACAAACAGAAACGGTTTGGGGTGCCAGCATTTATCCAACACTCAGGTACGACTTGTCTAATAAAATTGCGATATTCTCCCATTTGACTTTTCTTCAATTAGGATATTCTCAAACAAAAATTGAAGATGGACACACCACTAACAATTTTGATTTTATCGCGAATGCAACCGATATTGTTCCTGCAATTGGTGTAATGTATAAATTTTGATAAAGCGGACACATTGAGTGGTATCGCCATTAATGATTAATATTTTACTGTACGTGTATTGTAATAATAATCATTTGGCAGCAAGCGCTATTCGCTAAAAAAATAGTATTTTTGCGAAAAGAAAATACTATAATAAAAAAAGGATGAAAATAGTTTATATTTCGTTATTCCTGTGTTTTTTATCCACAACAATAATTGCACAAAGCAATTATATTGAGGGATACGTTATTACAAACAAATTGGATACTGTTTCCGGGTGGATTGATTTCAAAACAGACAAGGAAAATTTCAGTCAATGCAAATTTAAATCTTCAAAAGAAGAATCTACGGCAAAAACATATCTTCCGGGTGAAATTCATGGGTATAGATTCAAGGAGGTAGGGAAATTTTATGTTTCACATAAGATAAATATCGATGCGGTGGAAAAGGAGGTTTTCCTTGAATTTCTGGTAAATGGCACGATGAATCTTTATTATTACAGCCAAAATGATGAACCGTATTATTTTTTTGAAAACGAAACAGGAGACTGGGTGGCTGTCACAAAAAAACCGGACAAAAGGATTACCAGCTACCAATCGATGGAAGACAACCAATATATAGGATACCTTAATTATCTGTTTGCAGACTATCCTTCCATGAAAAACGATATCAATAAGTCTAAATTTGAGCGGAAATCCATGATTGAATTAACGAAAGAATATCATGAATTGAGTTGTACTACGGGAGAGCCATGTATTGAATTTGAAAATAACTATAAAGAAAAGTTTATTAATTTAACATTTACTGTTTATGCAGGAATTACACATTCAGGTTATGTATCTGATTATGATGAACTTAAAAAGGCTTTGGGGTCTGACAAATTTAATTGCACTGCACCTACAGCCGGCATTCAGTTAGGAGTTTCCAATCCGAGGTTTTCAAAGACCTGGAGTTTACTCCTTGACGTTTCGTTGGCTAATTATAAAATTGAAGAAAGGAAAATTAAATATTCAACCTATTATGAAGAAAAAATACGTGAAACCAATGTGGATTATACGATTAAGGCATTGCTGTTTGCCGCAAAATTAAATATACGTTATACGTATCATAACAAAAGTAAGTTTGTGCCTTATATAGAAGGAGGCATTGATTTTGATAATTTGTTTAACCGGAAAGATACCTATAGTTATATCCGGTTAGATAATGGGAAAGTTATGCAAAATGTTAAAGATGATAATTATACATATCAGGCATTGAGTTCACAGGAAGACAGATTTTTAGGTTACAATGCCGGCATTGGGTTAAATTACCGTACCTGTAAAAAGCAATCTGTTTTTTTAGGATTAAATTATACAAATACTTATTGTATAACTCCAAGTGCAACAGTTGCACAAGACCAGATGAGGAATCTTTCTGTTAAATTAGGATATACTTTCTAAGTAGAAAACTTTCTGTTTTTGATTTGAGTTATATTTATAGGATTTTTATAAATATAGGAATATGAAAAAGGGATTTTTTATTTTGATGTTGCTCGCTGTGTTGGCGGCTTGTAGTTCTTTGAAGCAAACCAAAGAGGAGAAAGAGATACGATTGGTTCAGGTAAGCGAAAGTGTGAAGAAAGACCATTACACCATTGAAGTGGACCGGGCCAATCCGATGCGCGGCAAAACAATCACTTTGACGCCGACTTATGATTTGACAATCCGGAATGATTCGGCCATCGCCTATCTGCCTTATTTTGGGAGAGTCACGTATGCGCCTTATGGAGGCGGAGAAGGGGGGATTAAATTCGCCCAAAAGATGGAAGAGTATCAAATAGGACTGAATGCCAAAGGTGATGGTTGGCTTGTCCGTTTCAATATTCATACGCCGGAGTACAATTATACGTTTAATATTACAATATATCAGGAAGGAAAAGCCTATATTTCAGTTACTTCATCACAAAGAGACCCTATTACTTTTGATGGAGAAATGAAATGGCCCATTCCCGGTACAGACCATTCGTAAATGACAAATTTTATTTTAATTTTCCTGTGTATTTCGGCAGGTGTCATCCTGTCGAAATTGCGAATACTACCCTCTGACGCTCACAAAAGTATCAATGCCTGGGTGCTGTACATTGCTTTGCCCGCGCTCTCGTTGCGGTTTGTTCCCGAAATCGAATGGAGTCTGAAACTGCTCGTTCCTGTGCTCGTTCCTTTGGTCGTTTGGAGTGGCGCCTGGCTGTTTGTCCAAATTTACGATCGCAAAAAGCGCTTGTCTCCCGGTGCGCATACGGCTTTGTTAGTCACTTGCGGATTGGGAAATACGGCTTTTATCGGTTTCCCGATGATTGCCGCTTTCTATGGCGAATCGGAAATTCATCATGCGGTAGTGATTGACCAGATAACATTTATCCTTTTTGCTACGGTGGGCGTAATCACGATTTTACGAACTTCGGCGGAAAAATCCAAAGACCTTAGTTTGGCTTATGTTGTAAAAAAAGTCTTTCGATTTCCGCCGTTCCTGGCTTGTGTATTTGCGTTGATTGTGCCGCAGTTTATAGACATCTCCGTTGCCAATCCCTTGTTGGATAAACTAATGGCAACCATGTCGCCGATGGCTTTGTTTTCCATTGGTTTACAATTAAAATTAGGCGCCATCAAACAGGAATGGAAATTAGTCTCAGCCGGTCTTCTTTATAAGTTGATTCTGGCTCCATGTTTGGTTTTGGTATTGGCCGGCGCTTTACATTCGACAGGCAATTTGGCTAAAATCAGTGTTTTTGAAGCCGGAATGTCATCCCATATCACAGTCAGTTTATTGGCGAGCCAGTACAATCTCAATCCGCGTTACTGTTCGTTAGTGGTGGGCTTGGGAATCGTTTTGGGATTTATTACGTCCACTTGTTGGTACTTTATCCTGAATTATCTATAAAAATTTCTATATTTGCAGTATGAAGCGTTTGGTTCAAATCCTTTTGTTCATTGTGGTTGTAATACTGGCTTATATGTGTATAATAAGTATCTTGAATGGAAATACAAATCCCTAAAAATATCCATTTGAATCGTCCGGAGCGATATATCCTGACGATAGAAGTTCATCCGGAACAGTTTTCGTTCTCCCTGTGTAATCCGGGAGAAGAGAAAGAGTCTTTCTATTACCGCATTCCAAGAGAAGCACAATCCGATGCCTTCTCCTGTTTCCGGGATGTTTTCTTTGAAAATGAGTTTTTTACCATCCCATTTAAAAAAGTTTTTATAATCAATTATACGCCGGTATTTACCTATATTCCAAGTATTTTATTTGAGGAAAAGGACAAAAACGAATACATGGATTTTCTTTTTACTTCCCCTACCGGAAAAATACTTTCCCAAACCCTGTCGAAACCGGAGATAACGATTCTTCACGAGATGCCGGAAGAAGTATATGAATTTTTCCAACGTACTTTTGTTGACAGTCAAATCGTTCATCCTACCGCACCGCTGATTACTTATTTTCAGGATAAAGAAGAAAAAATTAACAGTAACCGATTGATAATAAACCGGCAAGGAAAAGAAGCGGATATTCTTTGCTTTTCAGGCGAAACGCTTCTTTTGTGCAATCATTTTACCTGTCCCCAAATTGTAGATGCCGTATATTACAGCTTATTTATCTGGAAACAATTGAAATTCGACCAGTTAAAAGATTTTATCTATATCGTGGGAAATGATACGGAGTTGGCAGAGCAACTGGGGGTGTATGTTCATAATATTATTCCGGTGGAGGTTAGTTTTCAAATGACGACACAGGCATTATGCGAATTATAAGCGGAAAATATAAAAGTCGCCGGTTTGACGTGCCGAAATCTTTCAAGGCGCGCCCGACCACAGATTTTGCCAAAGAAAATCTGTTCAATGTCATTGCCAATCTCATTGACTTGGAAAATACGGTTGCCTTGGATTTATTCGCGGGGACAGGCAGTATCAGTTTTGAATTGCTTTCGCACGGTTGCAAGGAAGTGGTTTGCGTAGAAAAAGACCCTGCCCATTATGCTTTTATTAAAAAAGTGAAAGCAGAATTGAAGGACGACCGGTTGGTAACAATCAAAGGGGATGCATTCAAATTTATTGAATCGTGCAAACAATCATTTGATTTCATCTTTGCCGATCCGCCTTATGCTTTAAAAGAATTGGACAGAATCCCTAAAATGATCCTGTCCAATGAGTTGATGAAAGAGGACGGCGTTTTTGTGATGGAACACCCGAAAGAATACGATTTCTCGACTTTGCCCTGTTTTTCCCAAAAGCGAGTCTATGGGGCCGTCAATTTCAGTATTTTCTTAAAAGAATAATCTCTTTATTTATATTATTTAAGTTCGCTTGCGTATTTTTTAATCAGTTCAATGGTCGAATCCGTGTCGAATACGGAATTTAATCCTTGTTCTTCCTGCGCAGGATCGCCTACATAATCATCCCACGGTTTCCAAAAGGTGTTTACCGGACGGCCCAAACCGCCCCATGCCCAGAAATTGCATCCGGCCAGAAGTCCTTTGTTTGCGGAAGAGGCCGCTACTTGTTGGAAAATGTTTTCGTAATATTTATCGCGGGCTGTCGTCGGGTCGTCCAACGAATACAAATGATGGTCGCGAGGGAATCCGAATTCTTCAATGGTCATCGGTTTGTTCAGTTTTTGGGCAATTTCCAAATGGGTGTTCAAGTATTCATTGGTTTTTTCAATCGCTACATCCACCGAACCCGGAACATCTGCAATATTCAGCCAAGACCAGTTTTTAGGCCAAATATGAATAGTAATATAATCCACATTCGGATCGGCATGTATTTTTTCATACAGTCCGGCATCACCTTCACTCCCCATAGTTCCCTCATTTCCAAGAGTTATCAAGTGATTGCCATCCAATGAACGTAAAAGGGCAGTCGCTTCCGCCAACCATTTAGCAAACGGTTCTTTGGCTTCCTGGCTGAATGCTCTCGGTTCGTTGCCTACTTGCCAGGCCATAATGGCCGGATCTTCCGTATATTTCAATCCTGTGTAACGGTTGGTGCGTCCCAAAACATTTTTCACATGATTGAAAAACAATTCTTTACATTCGTCACAAGTAGAATATTGAGTTACATACGCCTGATATTTTCCCCAATCGCTAATACCCTCTTCGGGAAGCGATCCTTTACCTGCCCACTCTAAGTATTGGCTATAGCCGCCGCTCCAGTCCCAACTATTGTTGATAAATAAAACGGCATACATGTCCCGTTTGCCCAATTCGGCCATGAAATAATCCAAGCCGTCAAAAATGGTATCGTTGTAAACGCCCGGTTCCAATTGAAGTGTCGGCCTCACTTTCACTTCCTGTTCCGAAAGACCATCGGCGCCAACCAATACGCGGAGATTAGTAATACCAATGGATTTCATAAAATCCAATTCTTTGGCTAACCGTTCACGATTTCCGCCTTGCCCTTCCGAACCCAGAATGGCGCCGAACCAAAAGTTTGTACCGATAAAATAGTACGGCTTTTCATCAATCACCAATTGGCCGTTTTGAATTTTGACAAAGCCTTGTGTTTTTTCTACGGGCGACGTTTCTTTGCTTTTGCAGGCAAAAAAGCATAAAATAATGCCCACAAATAAAATTAGTTTTTTCGTCATAACTATATGTTATTTAATCATTTATTATCTATTTCTTTCTTTTTGGAACTATTGTCCAATTTCTTTTGTACCGTTTTAATACTCTCAACAATGGGTAAATCTTCCGGCATGGTACCTCCTATTTCCTGAATGGTTTGCCTGACTTTTTTTCCCACTTCGTAATGAGTCCTGTTTGCTTCTTCTTTTCCTTTCGTATTTTCGTTTCGGAGTTTATCTTCTGTTTGTGTCGCACGGAAAAGGTTGGCGGCCAACTCGGTACTGCCCATGTGGTCAAGTATTTGTTGACTCTTCTTCAATTCTTTCTTCTTATGAATGTCTTTGGCGTCTAAACCACCATATAGTCCTTTATAACCATAATTTTGAAAAACCGCATAGTCAATCGGTTCTATTACGCCTGCATCTTTAGCCGCAGCAGCTAATTCAAGATTGTGCCGGCTTAATTCACTTCGTAGAAAAAGGCGCTTTTCGTCCTCAGAAGTTAGTTGGTTGTATTCTTCCCTCTGCTGTATTTCACGCAAGCGCGTCTGGAGAGCAAAATAGGTCTGCCCCAAAGCAACCACTTCTTTCGCCGGGTCTGCGTTTTGTACAATCAGATAGCAAGCATAACGGGAAAGCTTTACGTTTTCTACTTCTCGTTTAGCCCCTTTGGCTATTTCGATCGTATCAAGGATATCCTCGAAATGCTCATCAACATTGTTTCTACTATTAAGACAGGCCTCCTTTGCTTTGGCTATTACAGACAAAAAATTTCGGAAATCATTATATTCCAATACTTTTGCTAATGAACGTGCTGTCCAATACTCATCACCATTTTCATTTGTTTGCTTAATTTCCTCAAAAGGAGATAGTTTGTTTTTGGATGTTTTTTTTAATGTCATAATTTAATTATTTATATGTTTGTTAAATTCATTTATTCAATTTTGGCCCCCTCTCAAAAGCCTTATGAGCGGTATAAACGGCTCTACAAGCCCTGAGATCAATTCGGTGATGTCACCGAATTGATCTCAGGGCTTGTGAGCGGCATTGGATAGCCCACAAGCCTTGTAAAGCACATTATTTTTCAATATTTAATTCCTTTTTAAATAGCACCATCGACTCATCGTAAAATTCTTTTCCTACACTGTGACCGTATTCCGGGAATGCCATCCATCTTTTTGCTGATTTTACCTGATTGTAAGCGGCAAAATTGGTATGGGGAGGACAAACATCATCCTGCACTCCGATTCCCATAATAACAGGACATTCAATCCATTGGGCTAAGTTTTTGATATCAAAATAAGTCAATAACGCGTAAATTTCTTCCCAATTGGCTTCGGGATGCTGTTGCAGATAGTATTCAAAATCGCTTCGGGGCCAATGCGTAATCTTGAAATAATCGGGATAATCCGAAAGGAACGGAATGTTGGGTGCAGCCACTTTTACCCGTTTGTCCAACGCTGCGGCCACATAAGACAAAGCGCCTCCCTGGCTTCCACCGCGAACCGCAATCTTTTCCGCATCCACTGCGGGACGGGAACAAACAAAATCAATGGCCCGTACCACATCGCAAAATGCGCCCCGGTAATAGTAATTCTCTTTATTATCCAAACCGTAAGTAATCCAAGTGCCAAAATGGTTGGTCGGCTCATTCAAAGCTTGTCCCCGGATAGACAGCACGAAATACGCAAAACCATCATACGTTTGAGTCGGTGGATACGGTTTTGAACCATAGCCCATATATTCTATAATTACCGGATATTTTCCTTCCTTTTTCGGTTGGCCGTAATAACCCCGAATCAACTCATTTCCAAAGGATTTCATTTCCACTAAATAAATATTGTAATCCAAAGTAGAAAATTCGGGAACCAAAGTCAATTTATAGTTGGGAGCGACTTTTTTTAATTCGGCTAAATTATTATCCCAAAATGCTTTGAAATCAGCGTGATTATCCAAAGGCGACACAATTTTTTCCGGTTCGTAACCTACATTGAATTTCTTTTCGCAAGCTATTTCTTCGCTTTCAATGAAAGAAACGGAATAACGGTAAAATCCCGGATTTGGATTCGCTAATTGGAACGAATGGGTATAGTTTTGATTCGGTTTAATTTTAATATCGTTAGAGTCCCGTTGAACGGGTTGATAATCATCGGTAGTCAGATTAACAATCAATTTCCCGTTGACCGGCCAACGGTTTTTATTATCAATAGCCACTTTGATTTCTATCGGATGAGGAGCCAAAAAGATATAATCTTCATCATTGACCGTTACAGTCATTGATAATTTGTCTTTGGTTAAAGCCGATGAGATACTCAAATCCGTATCATCCATGAATCCGCCAATACTCCAACCGTCATGGAATTTGATGGCAATCAAGTTTTTACTATCTGGACTGAAATCTTCCGCAGGCACTACATAATGGCGTTCTTCGCCATGAAAACCCATGTAATTGTCCGGAAAATCGCCTGTTTTACCGACAAGTTTGCCGTTTAAATAAATTTCTTCGGTAGCTGCAAACTTTCCCAAATGGATAATGGCTGCTCCGGCATCCTGAATGGACTTTTGAAGGCTGTCGGATAATCCGACCGTTTTGCGATACCAACCAAAACCGTTTTCAAGGGTTTTTTCCTGGTCTTTCAGGAATTTATTGCCTGACACAATCGCCCAGGCGGAATCGTCAAAACCGGGACTTTCCCAATGGGCGCTGTCTCCTTTTCCGGCATTGAATTTCCATTCGTCCGAAAAAGATTGGCTAATAACTGCATCCACTCTTTCGGTTTGATTACAACAAGCAGCAAAAAGAATTATTGAAAATAATAAATAGAAGATGTTTTTCATTGTGATATTATTTATATTTATTTTGTGAATGATAAACCCATCCAAACAGCGGCAAATCCGATGATGACGCTTGCTAAGGTATAAAAAATCAGACCCGTATAATTTCCGGCCTGATACATTTGTACGTTTTCTAAGGAAAAAGTGGAAAAAGTAGTGAATCCTCCGCAAAAGCCGGTGATTAATAAAACCCGCATGTTTGCGTCCAACCACTGATTTTTCAAGGATAAACCTATTAAAATTCCAATAAGGAGACAACCTAACAGATTGACTGTAAAAGTGGCAATTGGAAAAGAACTTGTTTTAATAGTCAATTGAGAAGCCAAAAAGCGCAATATGCTTCCGATTCCGCCGCCCAATCCAACTAAGAGTATTTGCTTTATCATAAAATCTAATTTAAAACACAGATAAAACAAATTTACACTGAAAAAAATAATATTCAGTGTAAATCTGTGTTTCCCGTTTTATCCGTGTTCTAATTAAAGAAAGGAAATCATTCTAAAATCTTGATTCGGATGTTTCTATACCAAACATCGTCGCCATGGTCTTGCAAACCGATATAACCTTCTTTTTCGGGACCGCCCAAATTAGTCAGCAAGTCGTAAGCCAATGGAAAATCACCGCCCGGTTTGAATTTGCTGTTGGCTATCAATTCATTCCATTGCGGAGTCCATAAATGATATTCCACTACATTTTTACCGTTTTGTTTGTGAACGACCGTTCCTTTGTAAACCAAGATACCTCCCTGGTTCCATTCGCCTACCGCCTTGGCATTCTGCGGAACCGCCGGAATCATATCGTACAAAGAAGCCGATTGACGGTTTCCGTTTTCACCCAATTGAGCATCCGGGTGAGCGATATTGTCCAACACCTGGTATTCCGGAGAAGAAATCCAGATGGGTTGGCCTTTGATTTCCTGTGCCAGATACAAGACGCCTGAATTGGAACCGGGCGCTACTTTCCATTCAAAACTCAATTCAAAGTTTTGGAATTTGTAGGCAAAGATAATGTCGCCGCCGTTATTCGTATGCGCTTCTCCCTGTCCGGAACCGTTGACCTTGATGGCGCCGTCTTCAATCACCCATTTGCCGGGAATGGTATCTTTATCGTAACCTCTCCAACCGTTGAATGTTTTCCCGTTAAATAAAGAGATAAAACCCTCTTTATCCTTTGGAGCCAAGTCCAAATTCAACACTTGCGGCTTATTAAGCACAATGTAGGTAAGGGAATCCGGTGTAGTAACTACCGTTTCCGTTGCATCTCCTTCGATTACAAACTCTACCGTATCCTCTTGTACGGCTTTTTTGGGCGTACAGGCAACAAACATCGTGGCTGCCAATACAATACTAAAAAAATAACTAACTTTTTTCATCTATTTTATATTTTATATTTTAACTCTTAACTCTTAACTCTTAACTCTTAGTTTTTAGTTCTTAGTTCTTAGTTCTCAAGGCATTGCCGGTAATGACCAGCCTTGACGATACGTATGTTTAATTAATTCGTTAGCAAATGCTTGGGCATTTACAGGGTCGGTCAATGTTTTATCGAATGTCGGATGACCGTCCTTGATAGTGAAGCCGTCTTTTACGACCGATTGTACCGTAGCGCCGGCCGGAATATTGGTAAATTCCATCTTGTCGCCATCCCAATCCAATACCTGGTTCAATCCTTGCAGGCGAACGCCTAATACACCCATTACCACCATTTCGTTCAACGGGCCGGATTTACTGAAGTTGGAAGACGTTTCCACGCGGCCGGAAGGGCTTTCCTTACAAGCGCGTACCCAGTCCATTTCATGGCTTTCCGTTACTTTGCGCAATACTTCGGGCGAGTTGGGCGTTCTGCCGGAAATCAAATACGGGTTCACACCGTAACAACCGCAGATCAAGGTATCTTTTGTGCCGTGGAAAATCACGCCGCCACCGGACATATCCAAATCTTTACCGGCAGGCAGTCCTTCGGGACGAGCGGGCAACAAACCGCCGTCGTACCATACCACTTCCACTTCGGGCAAGGACACTTTAGGCAGGTTTTCCCGTGCCGGAAATTTGTAACGAACGACTTGCGCATTGGGTGCGCATTCCGAAAGCAGCATGGTAGAAGAACCCTGTACCTGAGTCGGATATTTCAATTTCAAGGCTTCGGCAGCCGGTTGGATAATGTGGCAAGCCATATCGCCTAAGGCGCCGGTTCCGAAATCCCACCATCCGCGCCAGTTCCAAGGCGTATAAATGGAATTGTAAGGACGCATGGGCGCCGGCCCGATAAACAAATCCCAGTTCAACTTGGACGGAACTTTTTCTACCTGTTCGGGACGGGAAAGACCTTGCGGCCAGATAGGACGGTTGGTATAACATTCGACTTTGCGCACTTCGCCGATTTCGCCCGCCCAAATCCAGGCGCAAATCTGGCGAACGCCTTCACCGGAAGCGCCTTGATTGCCCATTTGGGTAGCTACCTTATATTTATCTGCTAAACGGGTCAGCAACCGGGATTCGTAAACACTGTGTGTCAACGGTTTTTGTACATAAACGTGTTTTCCCATCGTCATAGCGGTGGAAGCGATAATTGCGTGCGTATGGTCAGCGGTTGCGACGATAACGGCGTCGATATCTTTCCCGATTTCGTCGTACATCTGACGGAAATCGTAATAAGGTTTTGCCTTCGGAAAATGTTTGAATACCTGGTCCGAATACTTCCAATCGACATCGGCCAAGCCCACGATGTTCTGGCTTTCGACCGCTTTCAGGTTGGCAAACCCCATTCCGCCAATACCGGCGGCGGCGATGTTCAGTTTATCACTGGGAGCTGTTTTACCACTCACGCTTTTTCCCATTGCTACACCCGGAATGATCGTCAATCCTGCGGCTGCAATACTGCTTTTTTGAAGGAATGCCCTTCTTGACATTGTGTTCGACATAGTAACTTCAATTTATTTTAAAATTTTTACAAAGTAAGCCAAAAAAAATGTATTTGCAACTGTTAATCCGTTAAAAATTACAAAATGAATACAGTAAAGCCACCAGCCCTTGAAAAGGCCCTAAAAGCAATTCATTGAGAGTATTTTCTATTCCTCAAAAAAAAACCAAATCACAGGATACATTAATCAAATGAAAAATCTGTAATTTTCCGTTAATGTTTGCAGGGCAAAACTTAATTTGTTTTAACAGAAGGCCAAAGGTCTTGAATATGAATAACTCCCAGTGAAGCGAAACGACTGAGGGTAGGCAGAATACTACTGTCTCTCCGAACTCCGATAGAGGAGTTCAACCGAAAAAAAATCCAATAAATGTTTTGTTTATTCAAAAATTAGTTGTACTTTTGTACCAACATGTCCACCCCGCTTCCCGTTAGAACAGCGCGCTCAGGGTGGGCTTTTTATTTTACATACTATGGCAAAAGTTTCTTACACCAAGATTTTTCACTCTTACCAAGAGCAGATTACATTGCTCAAATCCCGTGGAATGCAATTTTCTGACGAAAACAAAGCATTGCATCTACTCGAAAACATTAGCTATTACAGGTTTAGCGGTTATTGGTATCCGCTGTTAGCTGACAAGCACAATCATGTTTTCAAGTCCGATGCAAACTTTGAAACAGCATTTAATTTGTATAAATTTGACCGAGAACTTCGTAAACTGATTATTTCCGAATTGGAAAAGATTGAAGTTGCAGTTCGTTCAAAAACGGCGTATATACTTTCAACAGAATGCAATGCTTTTTGGATAGAAGACACTGCTTTATTTGCCAACACAGCGAAACATCGAACTACTCTTGCCAAAATCGGTGATGAATTATCAAGAAGCGATGAAGAATTTATACTCTCGTTCAAATCGAAATACTCCAATCCGTACCCACCATCGTTTATTTTATTGGAGATTACATCGTTTGGCGCACTATCTCGCCTATACGAAAATTTAAAATCGGGCAAAGCAAAAAGGGATATTGCCAATGCGTTCGGATTGCCGGACAAGGTCTTTATGTCGTGGTTGCACAGCTTTGTTTATATCAGAAATGTATGTGCTCACCACGCTCGAATATGGAATCGATGGTTAAGAATCCAGCCACTTTTTCCCAAAAATGCGACAAATACTTGGCTTATCAATAAACAAGTCGGCAACAACCGTATGTATTACGCACTTTCCATGATTCTATACATGCTCAATACAGTCAATCCGAAGCACACTTTTCGGCAGAAATTGGAAAACTTATTCCAAAAATATCCCAATGTGGACAGACAAGCGATGGGCTTCCCTGCCGATTGGCAAAACGAACCTCTATGGCAATAAAATTCAGCGGCAACAACCGAATATAAATAAATTTAGGCAGGATAATCCGGAAAAGTACAGATAAGGGGTGCAAAAAAGAGACTACCCATCTTTTAGTAAGGATAGTCTCTTTTGCTTTCATCACATTGCTATATTTTTTTAACCTCTATAAGTGATGAATTGATTGATGAAGAAGATATCTTCTTACCATACTTTGTGGTTAATGCTTCCGCCCACTCAGCAGTACTCGGTTTTACCACTCCTGGTTTTGCGATAGTGGCTTTCATTCCTTTCTCCATTGCGCCAAGAGTACCCTTGGCTAAAAATTCAAATACAGACATAATAAATTAAGAGGACTTCTAAAAATATTAAATTTTCACTTTGAATTTACATAAAGCCGAAGTCCGTTTAAACTCTATTGCAAACTCTAAAGCAAAATTATTTATTGTTTTTACAAAGTAATTTTATCATCAAGGTCTTCTACGACGTAACCTTTTTCGATTTTTATTTTTAATTTATACATACTATCAATATCTGATAAAAAATAGCGAAATAGACATCCATTTGCCCCTTGACTATCCTTTATTTTCTGAGATTTCTCACTTTCTCGTTGAAAATATTAGGTTAAACATGAGCAAACACAAGAA
>JAISKT010000086.1 GCA_031261295.1 Candidatus Symbiothrix sp.
GCTCCTTTTGTTTCAATGACCATATTCAAATGATAATCTGTGAGCAGTTTACGGCAGACTTCCTGTTCCGAAAGTCCGTTGCAGTCAAAAAGTTTAGCCACTTCAATCACTTCTTCATCATTGATTTTAAGTGTGTTGCATCGCAATAAAGATTCGTGAATAATCTCTTTGCTATAAAAATGCTGACGAAGATTGATGTCGAATATCTTGTACGCATTGTCAGGAACCAATTCCAAAAAGCGGTAAATCGTTGCACGAGATACTTTATTTCGTTGTGCCAATGAACCGAAACAGACTGCGCTGCAATTCCTCGCCAATTCTTCTGTTTGTTGCGAAAAAGGAATATTATCCCAAGCCACATTTTCGCAAATCTCATATTGCGGCACACCTTTGTCGTCCAATGTTACCTGCACCGTTCCGGTAGGGTAATCAATAGTTTCTATCAGAAAGTTAAGTCCTTTTTCAGCCAAACTATCCAAGATTTCTTTTCCTAACAAATCTTTTCCTATTGCGCTTACAGCATAACCTTTAAAGCCGAATTGCGAGGCTTGATAGGCAAAATTAGCAGGAGCGCCACCTAAAATTTTCCGTTCGGGAAACACATCCCATAGGATTTCTCCAAGTCCTACTATTGTTTTCATGATATTATTATTTAATGTATTTGTAAAAGCAAAAGTAGAGATGTTCTATCGTTTTAACTATAAAAAATGTTGCAGATGTGAGCAAAAATGTTGTATGGTGTGTAGTCATCCGGTTTAGCAGTTGAATGACTTCGGTAAATCAGCACTTCAATACAACCGGAACAAATATCTTTTTGTGTGTTATCTCTTTATCCGCCAAACCGCCATCGGATGCACCTTAATCCTCTCTAAAATCTCCGCATCCTTAAAAAGCAATTCCGGTTGATAATTTCCTTGGTTAAATTGCTCTATAAACGCGATTTCTTCATCGGAAAGTATCATCAAATTGGAAAGATAGGCTTTGACCTCTGTTTTAGCTGTTTCAAAATCAAACCGTTCGCTTTTCCTTAAAACGGGAATGAGGTTAGCGCGTATTTGATTGTATTTCAAATTATTGATATTATCAAAATTGAACGGAAGAGTGATTTTGTTCTTTCCACCCAAAGCAAGATAAAACAGTATGATTTTACGAAGCAAATCCTGTTCTTCCAATTTAATAATGTTCTGTTTTATCATATTTTGGACATCGTACAAGTCCCTCGGTGCCGTTCGTTCGATAAGGGCTTTGATTTTTGAGCCGAACAATTCAAGAATTGATAATGTATTGACCTCATAATCAATACCTAATAATTTCACATTGGTTTTTCTTTTTTCAATGGGCAAAATATGATTCCGCATGGAATAATTGATTTCTATTCTTATATTGTCCCTGTTGCCGGCAGAGTTTTGAAAATAAAACACCCATGAATCCAACGAATGTGGATTTTTTGTGTTTGGACTTAAAGCATAACCTTGGGCAAACATGAAATTAAGTAGGTTTTCATTTATAATAGCCCTTATGCTAAGCATTTCTTCCCGGTCGCATACTTTAGAGAAATCCAAATCAATATCGACAGACAACCTCGGCATATTGAAAACGGTCAAGTTGATTGCCGTTCCGCCTTTTAGCGACAGATATTTGCTTATTGTGGAATCGGTGTTCAGAAATTGTAAAATATCGCACAACCGGAAAACCTTTTCCAGATTATCGCGAATAAAACCTGTTTCCGCTGCCATCTTATCTAAAAAACTCTTGCTATAATTATACATATTCGTTTCCTCCTTGTTCTAAAAATGAAAGAATATTTTCGGGAGCGCAAAGCTTCCATTCCTTAAAATAAGTATCTGATTCCTGTGTGTCGGTCAAATATCGCGTACTACGTCCTATTTTTGATTTACATTCTTCAAAGAAAGCATCACTCAGTTGCATCTCTTTTTGAAAATAGCTGAGGATAAATCCGGCTTTTTGATAAAGCACCTGTTTGTCAAAATTACGAAGATAGTCCAACAACTTACTTTCATTGACATAAGTAATAAGGACAAAACATTGAACCAATTCTTCTAAACCCCCGCTCAAATCAATCCGATGAATGCAATCCAGCATTGTACGTTCCAAATCGGTTACCCTGATGAGAGAATCCGTCAAGGGAGTAACTATGCCTACTTTTGATTTCGATGGGCAAAATGTATAACTGATTCCCTCATAATCGAAGTTGTTAAATGTTTCTTCGGAAGCAACATACAATTCATAAAAAACTTGATTGGCTACACCATGATATTCCAAGGCTGCATGATAAGCAAGATAAGAAGAAGGCGTAATATGACCTGCAATTTCAAACTTGGACACAAGGCTGACTTTGCTCGCTAAATCTGTAACTACATACAAATCACGTCGAACTTGAGATATTAATCCTTGTTTCTTGTAACGACGCAAAATTTCCTTTGCTGCATTCTCATCTTCGATTAATATTACAATGTCTTTTTTGTGAAATATTTTTAATTCATGCAACGCTTCTATGTATTTCATAATGCATTACTTTATTTTTTGCACAAAGATACATAAAAATATGTATTATTGTGCAAAAAATAAAATATTGGTCATAGTCGATAAATCGCCAATTTCTTCACTGTAAATCCACCGCCTTTGGCATAAAACCCAATGCGATTGTAAGGCTCGGAAGGGAAAACGAGATTGGTCATGCTAATTTCTCCATCACCTTCAAAACATTCTATGGATGCTTTGTCGATTAACAGGCGCAACCGATACGCTTTTTTTGCCTCTATCGGGGCGGAAGTTACCGTGGCAAAATGGTCGCTGAAATCAATTTTTCCGCTACTTTTCCTGTCCATAACATAACATTTCTTTTCGGGAAGACTGATAAATAGATCGACAAATTCGCCCAAATCATTAAACAATTTGAACCCGATAATTTCTGCCGATTGATTTTCAATATCCATCACCAACTCGTATGCACCTTGATTGTTATCCAGCAACTTATCAATACTGTAATCATTCTCAACAAAAATGTTTTCTATTGTGTTTGTCTCTTTTCGCAAGTTTTCAATTTCTTTTACAGGATAATTGCTTACAATATACTCATTCCCTTTTTTAATCAAATTCAACTCGCGGGGAACGGTCATTGCGCTACGGAAATAGTGTGTAGGCACATCGTTGGCATACTCCCAATTGCTCATCCATGCAATAGCCAAACGCCGAAGCCCCTCCCCCGACCCCTCCCCACAAGGGAGGGGAGTATTTGCCCATGAAACCATTGCATAATGGTCTTTTCCAAAATCCAACCAAAGAGCCTCTCCCCCCGTCCTCTCCACAGGAGAGGGAGCCTCGCATTTGAATGTTTTTCCGTCAAAATCTCCGATAAAATACTGGGTTGCAGAACCGCCCATCGGTCCACCGGGATTGATATTCACTATCAGCACCCATTTTTTTCCCATTTTCAACTTTCCATTTTCCATTTTCAATTCAAAAAGATCCGGACATTCCCATACGCCCTCGTGCGCACCGTAGCCTTCGCCAAAATTGCTTTCATACGTCCATTCTTTCGCATTGGGCGAAGAATAAATTTCGATTACCTGACCGACTGCTAAGACCATCATCCATTTTCCGGAAGGCTCGTGCCAAAACACTTTGGGGTCGCGAAAATCTTTTGCTGTGGTGTGTTGCAAGATAGGATTGTTTTCGTATTTCGTCCAAGTACGCCCTTTGTCGTTGCTGTAAGCGAGACTTTGAAACTGTCCTTTGCGTTCGCTGTGTGTGAAAAATGCTAACAAGGTTTTTTCGTTTCCGGTTTGAAAACGGGCCGTATTGTTTTCGTCTACGACACAACTGCCTGAAAAAATTGCACCCAAACTATCGGGCGACAAGGCAACCGGCAAATGTTCCCAATGCACCAGATCCGTACTGATAGCGTGCCCCCAACTCATGTTCTGCCAGCGAGTTCCATACGGATTGTACTGATAGAACAAGTGATATTCTCCGGCATAATACACCATGCCGTTGGGGTCGTTCATCCAACCGTAAGGCGGAGTGAAATGATATGCCGGACGATACTTTTCGTTGGAATCAAAATCGAACTTATTCGATAGTTTAATTTCTTTCAGACAAACAGCCGATTCATTTAATCCGGGAATATCTATCCGCACGTTTTTCCCTTGCCATTCCGAAAGGTCAAGAGGCACCCAATAATCAATCTTATTTTTTGCCAGACGAATGATATAACTGCCGACAAATTGGTTGCCAACAAACAGTTCCGTTTTCAGTTCATCGCCTGTGTCTTCAACCGGAAGCAACAGGTATCTTTGAGATGTTTTAAACTGCAATGAAGTATTTCCATTTTCATTGGTTAGTATCCTAATGTCTTGCTTGACATTGCAAGACATTAGGAAAATACTTATTATACAGGATATAATTAATTTTTTCATTATGTATTTTATTTAATGATTAATTCTCATTATACCCCGAATTTTGTTCGTACAATCGTCCGGAAAAGTCAATTTGATTTTGCGGTATCGGAAAATATTCGTCCCGTCCTGCCTTAAATGATGAACTGCGATAGTACGCTCTATCGCTTTTTTCTTTCGGAAAATATTCATCGTTCAATACTTGTGATGCAATTCCCCAACGCACTAAATCGAAGAAACGTTCACCTTCCAATGCCAGTTCCAATTTGCGTTCAAAGCGCAAGGCTTGACGAGCGAAATCCGGTGTCCAAGTGCAGTTTATGCCGTCTTCGTACAGTCCGATAAAATAACTTGCGGCATAATCTGTATTGCTTGTGTTATCCCATTTAAGTACATATTGGCTGTTTTTGGCGCGTTCGCGAACTTGGTTGATAAGTGGCAGGGCTTCGGTGTGCCGTCCCAATTCTATTAAGGCTTCGGCTTTCCACAGCAACACGTCTGCATAACGTATGTTTTGAAAATTCAGCGCAGAGCCGCCCCAGGGCCAGCCTTTTATCATATAAGGCGATTCTGGCGAAACAATGTTTTTCTTACAAGCTGTTGCTCCATACGTGGCGTTGTCGCGCACCCAATTACCACTATAAGCACTCTCTGTGAAATTTTTCCAACGAATGCCGGGTCTTCCGACCGTAAAATCCAAACGAGGGTCAACGGCATATTGTCGGGAAGAAGACGTAAATCCGTTCGCTGCGGTTTTTATATCCTGACTTGCATTGTAGGTATCAAAGAGCGGCAAGCCGGTTGCTATATCTGTTTTGTAAGAATTGACAAGCGTTTGGCTCGGTTGGAAAAATCCATCTCCGCCGTAAGCGGGACCGCGAGGACCGTTCAACAAATTTGACCAATTGATACGCCCAAAATCGGTACCGTCATCAATGGAATACTCTGTTCCAAAAACCGATTCAGCACCGTGTTCGTATTCCACTGCCGATAATTGTTGAAAATCCTTCAATAAACCATATCCGCCCACAGCCGTTGAGTCGCAATACTCCACCACTTTTTTCAATAAATCTGCATCGGGCGCACCCATTACCTGATTGGTTGCAGGGTCTTGTTTGTAGGCGCGATACAAATTGGCTTTCGCCGCATAAGCATACGCCGCATATTTATTTACACGTCCTAATTCGGATTGTGTGGGTGGCAAAAGTTGTGCAGCAGCAACAAATTCGGAGGATAATTTTTCCAAAATTTCATCGCGAGTAAATTCTACATTCGATACGGTATTGTATTCTTCCAAAGGGAGTTTTTCATCATAATAGGGGATACGATTAAACAAACGGCTCATTTCAAAGAAAAAGTGAGCACGTAAAAAACGCATTTCTCCTTCGCGGACACTTTTTAAAGGATAATCTTCTTCCGAAACTTCGTTTATCATTCGCAGGGCATTGTTGCAACGTTGAACGCTGATACATAAGTGCCACCATTTTCTATCCAACAATGGATTGGAAGAATATACGCCTTCAAAGGTTTCAAAAGCGTGAAATTCCCAAAGGTCGCCTACGCCTCCACCGCCTTTGTAAGCAGTTTCAGCGCGTACATCGCCATACACCCAATTGGTGGTAGGTGCGTAAAAAGCGTGTTCTACATCTTCGGGACCGCCCAGCGCCGAATAAGCGGCAGTGCAAAGTCCATCTATCCAATCGGAGCCTTTATTTGCTTCCGTCAGTTTGCCTTGCGGTGCAACATCTAAAAAATCGTTACAAGCCGATATAACCGCCACCAGAACTATAAATAATACTATTTTTCTCATTGTATCTGTTATTTTTAATTAAAGACTAATGTTCAAACCCAAGGTAAACGTGCGAGGAATAGGATAGGGATAACCCAATGCTTCTGGGTCGGGACCGGTGTAACGTGTGATTGTAAACAAATCCTGCGCCTGAACATAAACCCTTACATTTTCGATTTTAACTTTGTGCAGCCAACTTTTCGGCAACGTATAACCTAATTGGAAGTTTTTCAACTTGATATATGAGCCGTCTTCGATAAAATATTCCGACCCGCGTCCTTCATCGTTTTCGTTGGTAGCAGTTAAAGCAGGAATGTTGGATTTGGCATTATCAATACTCCAAGCATCTAACAATCGGGTACTGTGATTGCCCGTCCACAATTGAAAAAAGTCGGTATAGTACTTGGAATTGTTCCACGCATCACGCACTAATCCGTTAAAATAGAAAGCGCAATCAAAATTCTTGTAAGTAAATGCCAAATTTAAGCCGCCGATAAATTTCAGCTGGTCGCTTCCCAACCAAGTGCGGTCGTTGTCGTTTATTGTATTGTCGGAATCATCAACATTCACGTAGCGGATACGTCCCAAGCCTTTACCTGCTTGGCTAATGCCGTCGTTCAGGTCATCTTCCGTTCGATACAGTCCGTTGGTTTTGTAGCCCATCCACGCACCCAAAGGTTGTCCTACTATGGTTTTGTCTTTGCCGTTGCCACCGCCCCATGTATAGTAAATTTCATCAGGCAAATCGGTCACAATGGTGCGGTTTACAGTTCCTGTAAACGTTATTTCATAACCGAAATCTCTGCCGATTTTATCGCGCCATGTAATCGCGCCTTCAATTCCTTTGGCTTCGAGGTCGGCGCCATTGTATGCCATATAGGCGCCTTCGCCTTTAGTTGCAATATAAGGTTTATTAATCAGCATACCGGTTGTTTTCTTGATAAAAGCGTCCATGGTAAACACAAGCCTGTTTTTCAGCATTGCCAAATCAATCCCTGCATTGGTTTGAGTGGTTATTTCCCACTGAATATCGGGATTTCCGGTGTATTCTTTCAAAATTCCGGCAGGTACATTACCCTGATTGATACCGCCTATATCGTAGCCGCCCGAAACAAAATCGGTAAAGTAGCGGGAGTATAAAACGTAATCGTCCAACAAGTCGTTACCGTTTTTCCCCCAACTTGCACGAAGTTTCAAATCATCGAAAATCAAAACATTTTCCATAAATTTCTCATTGCTGATACGCCATCCGGCAGTAAGAGCAGGAAAAGTAGCCGCTTTGCCACCGAAACGCGAAGTGGCATCGTTGCGCACGGTTGCCGAGAAAAGATACCGGTCATCGTAAGCATAATTGATTTTTCCAAAGTAAGAACGCATACGCACCAAATGTCCTGAGCCGTTGTTGAGTTGCTTGCCATCGCCGTTATTCAGATAACGGTACGATTCGTCTTCAATGATATAATCTTCGCGCTTGCCATCCATCCAGCGACCGGAAGATTCTTTTTGTTCCATACCTGCCAACAGATTGACAGCGTGTTTGTTCCGGCTAAAACTATAGTTTAAAGTGTTAGTCCAAACCCATTCATTGTCGGCAACCGCTTTCACGTAAAGGCTATTTTTATCCACTATACGGTTTGTTCCTTCCTGCCATTTAGGTTCAAAAGCGGAAGAAAACTCGCTACGGTTGTTCAAACCGAAATTGCTTTTGAAAATTAAATTTTTTACCGGCTCGATTTCAACAAACAGATTGCCGAAAATACGCCATTGATTTAAGTAGTTGTCTTTTACCTGATTCAACAAACGTACAGGATTGGGTTTGTCGCCGAGACCGCTGGTTGGTCCCGCATATCCGCCGTTTATGTCATAAACCGGAATAAGCGGGTGCTGTGCGATGACTAATTCTTCGATTCCGTCCGGTTTCAATACTTCTTTCCATTTGCTGATATTGACGTTTTCGCCTACGCGAATCCGGTCTTCCCACAATTTGTAGGTTGAATTGAGTCGAAGGTTAAAGCGTTGGAAATTGGTATTTTTAATCAATCCGTCCTGGTCGAAATAGTTGAACGAAAAGAGTGTTGAAGATTTGTCGGTAGCATTGGTAACACTCAAATTATAGTTTTGTAAAACTGCCGTTTGATAAACTTCTTTCGCCCAATCGGTATTGCCTGCACGCATGGTTAGTTCGGTATCAATAAATTCGGGAATAACGGGTGTTTCGCCGTTGCCGTATTGGTCGTGAGCAGGTGTTAAACCATTGTTTTGATAGGCTTGCCAATAAGCATCGCCCCATTGTTGTGCATTGAGCATTTTGATATTGTTGTGGTAAAATTGTGATGTAAGTTGCATATCAAAATTGACGGTGGTTTTTCCCTTTTTAGCATTTTTGGTGGTAATAATAATCACACCGTTTGCCGCCTGAATACCGTAAATAGAAGCCGAAGCCGCATCTTTCAGCACTTGAATAGATTCCACATCGTTGGAATTTAGCAAAGTGGCTACATTGTCGCGAGTAGGTACACCGTCTATAATATAGAGTGGCGAAGGGTTGTTGATAGTAGTAATTCCACGAATAAGCGTACCGGTGGTTGTGCCACCCGGTTGTCCGTCCGCAGAGATATTCACGCCCGGAACGCGCCCTTGCAGCGAAGTCATTACATTGCCGCTTGGGATACTCGCTATGTCTTTGAGTTTGACCACTGAGACAGAGCCTGTAATATCGGCTTTTTTTTCGGAAGTGTAACCGGTTACAACAATTTCATCGAGCAATTGATTGTCAGGTTGCAGTGTGATATTCACTACCTGTTTTCCATTTACGGCAATTTCCTGCGTTATCATTCCCATCATCGAGAAACGCAAAACAGCATTTTGGGTTACCGAAAGGAAATAATTGCCGTCAACATCGGTTATCGTACCTGTTGTTGCGCCTTTCACTGCTACGCTGACACCCGGCATTGGCAAATTGTCTTCCGCCGAGATTACGGTGCCACTAATAGACAAGGATTGTGCAAAAACCGGAACCGTAGTGAAAATGCAAAACAGCAGGATTAAAAAACAATTCTTTTTCATAAAATGCGTATTTTTCATTTGTATTAATTTTAGATTTTAATTTTTTAAACCTAATTTTTTTAAACCTGTTAGGTCTTAAAGACCTAACAGGTTTTAGGTTTTCAACGTGCATTTTCAATTCTAACTTTTGAAACACTTTTTCCGGATTCGTAAGTGGCTTTTTCGATATAAATACTGCCTTTTACCGGTGCTGTAATTTCTACACCCTGCAAATTGTAATATTTGTTGCTTACGACATTTCCCACAGCAATTTCAACCAAACCGGTAGTACTACCTTTCAATTCATCCAACGCATTTTTAGTCAATCGTTGAACATTAGATTGATAGGGATTTGTCGTTGATTTTTGATTCCATTCGTAAGCGGCAACACCAATAGTTATAGCCGTTCCCTTATATGCACCTTGAGGCAACCAACGAGCAATGGCAGCACCAAAATAGTCTTCTACGTGCGACCATGTACCTAATGCCTGCATAGCATAAGTCGTTTGAAAAACAGTTTGGTGGGCAGGGTCGGAATTGGGTATTACATTACCCGGTATTTCCATACTCCAAAAAACATTGTGGTCTTCTTTCCAACCGGCTCCTATCAACGGAAATATTTTGTAATCTTTTCCGTTGGTTCTCGTTAACATTTCATAAGTGAGTCCTTCATAAATTTTGTCGCTCGAACTATCGAATGTTTCGTATGTTCCGTTTGCATCCGACCAAGTACCATGTGTGCCGGAAACATACCATATATCAGGGTTGGTGGCACCCGTTCCTGTTCCCACAATGTCGGGATTCAAATCCACACGTCCCAATTCTTTAAGATAGAGACATCCGTGAGTCGAGAGTAAAAGGTTGCCACCTGCTTTGTAGTAGGCTGTAATAGCATCCAACACATCGTCTTCGATAAATTCATCGGGTACTCCGGCATAATACTCATCATCTACGTGCAACCAAACGGCAGTATATTCGCTCAATTTGGCAGGAGTAACTTGGGAAACAGGCAGAAAATCGCCACCATAAGTTGTGGTAACCCATTGAGCCGCTGCTTTTTCGTCATCATCGTCAATATCATTGACGGATTCATAAATGCTTAAATAAGCCACTTTGTTTGCTGCATTGGCAGCAAAAACACTAAAAACTACGCTAATTGCGATTGAAAGTAAAACTCTTCTTGTCATGAGAATAACATTTTTAAATTAAAATATTTGTTTATAAACCCATTAATTTTCGCGTGATTATTTGATTGTTATCTTTTGCTTGTACGATATACAGTTGCTTTTCGGGCAAAAATATATTGTTTGTGTGATTTTGTTTCACAAGGAGTTGTCCTTGTAAATTATAAATATTGACTTGTGCATTTGCTGATATATTTTTGAAACACAGACGATTTCCTGTAAGATAAATATCTTGATTCGTGGGAGTTATATCGGAAATTGCTGTTGTGTTTTTTTGATTAAAATTCCATGCTTTCAATGATTGTACTTGGGTACTTCTTTCCGAAAACACCTCCACACCATCGGAATTTACGTCTGTCGGAAATACTCTAACTGAAAAAGCCCACGTGTCATTGATGAAAATATCCAAAATGGAATGGTCAAGGAAAATATGCAATTTCACGCTTTGTCCTGCCGAAAAAGTTTGCGGTAACGGCGATTGATACAGTCCGTTGTACAGCCAACCATCGTTAGACAATCTGCTGACATTGCGAGCATCCAAAGTAAGCTGGTTGCTTGCCGGTTGATAGTAGAGTTGAATGGCATTGTTGCCGTTTTTACGCAGATTGAAACCGAATTTTTGTCCGGCATCGGAAGAAACAAGAAATGTACTTTCTATTTCCAACGCCTTTCCGTTTACCGGAGATAACGATTGAACGCCGTTTAATGAAAAGTCCGTTTGTGAAAAACTTTCCGCATTGTTTCGCATTGCTGTTAAACCGCTGTATGGCTTTTGTACTAAATTGTTATTAGCATCTAATGTCCATTCGCGAGGTAAACTGAACGTGTGCGCCCATCCTATTGCATAATTATCACCACTTCCCAATTTGTCGGGGACAATGCCAATAGCCACATTTTTACCGTCTTTTTGCATAATAGAAGGAGATAGCAATCCAAAACCGTCTTTCGACATATTGCTTAATTCCACTTCTTTGGGCGTAGATGAAAAAGGATTGAAAGTTCCGTCCGGATTGATAGTACCTACCCAATAGAGCGTTTGTACACCGTCTTTACATCCCAAAGGTGTAGCGGCAAAGAGCCATTTCCCCTCGGACATCGGCACGATTACCGGCATTTCCCAAAATTCACCGTAATCTCTGTGTGCCGCTTGATAAAAAATACGTCCGTCATTACTCCATGTTTTTGCTTGTGTATTGTATTGATGTAAGGTAGCGCAACCCCGTCCCTCTTTTCGGGAGCCGACTATCAAATAATAATTTCCGTTGGATTTGAATACATAAGGGTCTCTGAAATCATCTTCCAATCCATTGGGACGGTTCGGAATGATAAGCGATTTTTGCCATTCAATCAGGTCTTCATCCAAGGGAGAAGCTTCCGCAATGCTTGCTTTGGAATAATCCACTGCGGTATAAAATATATGTGGTTTTCCGGCAGTCAGTTCATTATCCGTGAAAATGCAACCCGACCATGCTCCTTTAATATCAAACGGATTTTCGGGAATAATTGCCGTTTTTTCTTCTTTCCAAGTAACCAAATCATTACTTGTTATATGTCCCCAATGAATACGCCCCCAATAAGGACCGTTGCCGTTTTTCTGAAAAAACAGGTGGTATTGATTATTGTAAAACACCAATCCGTGCGGCTCATTAGTCCAATTCGCTCCCGGCATTCCATGAAAGACCGGACGTTGGATTTCGTCCTGAAAACGGATTGCCGGAATGGATAAATCTGCCGGATTTTCCGCTATGAGCAAGGCTGTTGCTTGTTTGGCTAATTCTCCCGAATAGATTTTGAAATCATCTATCAAACCATTGATTGTATTTAACCGAAAGGGACCTGTCCAAACATCATCATACGATTTTCCGATAATAAGTTGTTTGGTACCGACCGAAATCGAATTTCCTTCAAAAGAAATACGCCTAACCAAACGTCCGTTATTATAAAGGGAAATTGTTTTTTTAGCAATACTTACTACCGCTTGCAGGTGTACCCATTCGTATCGGGGCAATTTGGCACCGGAGTAACAAACCTGTTTTTGTCCGTTGATATACACTTCAAATCCGTACACTCCGTGAGCGTTCAGGACAAATGCAAAGCCTGATTGTTCGGCAATCTTTCTGTTTCCGGCAATAACGGTCATTTCATCGCTTGCGCCATCCACATTCATCATCGGGTAATTTTCCATAGCCACCCATATTTCTGTTGAAATAGCTTGGTCGCTCAAATTATTGGAATTGATTTGCGCATTAATATAAGTAGAATAACCATCGAAGCGCAAGGCTTGTCCTACGGCGCCGGGTATGTTTTCGCAGACTGCATTATTCGTTACTGCATAATTCTTTCCGGAAATTAGTTCGGTTACACTATTCTTTTGTGCATTCAATTCCATCGGGAAATGAGCAACTAAAACCGGCTCATCAACATTTTGGGCAAATGTGAAAGAAACTGACAAGAAGAAGAAAGTGATAACAGCATAGATAATGCTGATTGACTTGTTTTTCATGATATTCATTTATGTTTATGGCACAAAAGTAGGGTTGTGGAAAGGATTTAGGTATAAAAAATGTTGCAGATGTGCGCAAAAATGGTGCATGGAGGAGATTTGATAGATAAAATTCCAATAGTTATTCTAAATAATTGGCTATTACTCCTTGTGTGGATTATCATACAAATTTATAGAAACCCGATTCTTCCCTTGTTTTTGGAAACAGGTGAGGTTTTTCTTATTTTTTTCGTAGTTTTATTACTTTTCTTTCAAGAACTTATTGTATTGAATGTCAGAAATATAACTTATTTTTCTTACTTTTTTTCTTACTTTTTTCTTACTTCTTATTCACAATCAATCTACGAGTTTCCAAACCGGATTTTTTGTTGATGATGAAGTATTGACAATCTGTCCTTCTTTGTAAGACAGTCCGGAAACTATATTGGATATTTTTTTTCGCTTGTTCTCAATGGGTAATTCAGTTGGCAAATATGGCATTATCAGTTTTTCAATATCTATTCTTGTCGCAGAGCCTTGTTTTTTCAACAAATTTAAAATCTTCTGTTTGAGTTTTTTATTTGGAACAGTCTTGGCATTGTTCTCTAATTTAACATTGCTACCTGATTTTGCATTTCCCACAATTTGAATTGAGGTTGCCCTGCCTTTAACAAATTTCAATTTCCGCAACCGTGCAATTTCCATTTCGCTGGCAGGCTGTTTTTTTTGTATTTTGTCCAATGCAATTACATCCTCCAGTGATAATTCGGGGTGGGCATTAAGTATGTTTGTATAATTTTCATCTATCAATTCGCCATATACGGTTACTTTGGTATGGGTTTCGTCCGAAATATCATAATCCGGCAACGGAAAAAAGCGTTCCTTTTGGATAGTAAAAATCTTTTTGATGCCATTCCCAACTGTTTCAATCATATTCAGATTAACCATTGCAGCCGCTAAAAAGGGATTGCGGTAATAATCCTGCGGACTGTTCAATCGGATAATTTCTTCGATAGAATCGGGGATAAATCCGCCTGCATTTTGAAAAATCAATTTGTCGTTATACTCCAAAATGATAATGCGACTACTTTTTCTATAATCTGAGTGTGCCACACAATTTTGAAGCAATTCGCGGATTACCCATTTGTCATAATGATTTACTTCTCTGGGATACAGCGTATTATCATCAATCATATAACTGTATCGCATATTACGGATACAATCAAGAGCCTTATTGACTGTCAGAATAAACGGCGTATGAAAATGCTCAAAACCGCCGGGCGCATCTTTCAACACCCATGTTATTTGTGCTATTGCAGGCGATATTAACGCACTCGCCTCGTCTTTGCCAAGCAGCAGAATAGCAGTATTAGTAATTTGTCCGTTCAGCGTTACTTTGGCTTTATTCAGGAAAGTTATATCGTCCCAACTATCTACATCTCTTTCCAAAGACGGATTGCGCAGTTTGTACTGTTCCCGCGCTTTAAGGATAGCCTCTTTATCCAAGTCGTCTATCGTTGCATCGAGTACTATTTTCCTCGACCAATCTCTGTTTGTCGCCTGATTGCGTATTCGGTCTATCTTTTCAATATTCAGTGCAATAAGGCTTTCATTGAGGCGACCGTAATAAAACCCCTCAAAAGAAACAGGAATACCGTGCGGCGCGGCAGGAATTTGAAACATTAGCACGCGACCTTCGGGTTTGTGTAATTCGTAAATTTCTATAAATGAAATGTTTTGGGTGGTTTTGTCGCCGATTTCCTTTTTCAAACTGTCCAAATCTTTACGACTTGTACGGTAACGGCTGCCGATAATTTTATGGCTGTTATCAACCCCGAAAATCAGCCACGCACAGGATTTACCTTTCAGGTTGGCTTCGTTGCTCAACGCCGAAAAGTATTTACCGAGTTTGCCGAAGTCGTAACCTTCTTTTGCTTCCTTAAACTCGACAATCTCGGTTTCTGCCGGAAGCAAAAGGGCATCAGTCAATATTTTGTTTAATTCCTGTTCTGTCATTTTATCTGATTTTTCGTCCGCAAAATTACTCAAATAATACTATTTGAGCAAAGATTTTACCATTCTGCATAAAAAAGCCCAGCCCAATCCTGTTAATTACAAAGGCGAATATCATTATCGTAGCGGAAGTACAAATAAAAGCAGCAACAAAAATATTGTCTATTACCTCGAAATAGTAGTTATTTATTGTTTTTCAGTTTGTTTAATTTCAGTTGTCAATAAAAATAGTCGGACTTTTCAGTTCCATATTGTATTTCCCATCAATGTCGGTAACTGTACCATTCGTTGTTCCTTTTTCAACCACTGATACACCGGGCATTCCCTCATCCTCGCTGATAACCGTTCCGGTAATGAGATTCGATTGAGCCATTAGTGTAAAGGGAAGAACGACCATACATAATGTTGCTATTATGAGCTTCATTTTTAGAAATTGTTTTTCCATAAATATTAAATTTGTTTGTGTTTTTTGAAATTATTGAGGCGATTAATAATTGTAGGAGGGTATTGGGAAACTTCAAATGGAACTCATCGGTTATTGCCTTGAGTTCTTCTTCGAGAAATTGAATATGGTCGGGGCGTGTGTATATCATTTTTTAATTATTTTTTCAAATTTAGCAGTATTGTAAAGCGGTAAATTGATTACTTTTTCGTTTTCTTTATACGGCAACGCTGAAATTTTAACGCCAATTTGTAAGTTGTGTTCTTTCATAAATTCTTTAAATGAATTGGCAGAAAGATTTGTGCCTGATTTTACTTCAATCGGAATAACGCCCTGCTCATTTTCGCTGATAAAATCAATTTCCTGCTTGGCATCTTCGCGCGACCAGTAAAACAAAGTCGGTAACTCGTTTGCAATAAGTTCCTGACAGACAAACTGTTCACCAAGCGCACCGTTAAATTCCGTATAAATAGAATCGTCTTCTACAATATGACGAGGCAAAGTGCCTGTCATCGCTCCTAAAAGTCCTAAATCGCTCAAAAACAGTTTGAAAGCACCGAAATCCTCGTAAAATTTCAGTGGCGATTTTGGTGTGGAAACGCGATTTATTTTATGAATCATAGAAGAGTCCAAAAGCCATTGAATGGTTGTTTCAAAATCGCGTGCGCGTGCACCCTGTCGTACAGCACCGTAGATAAATTTTTTGTTTTCGCGGGCAATTTGTTGAGGTATTGACTTCCACAACATTCTGATTTTTGTTGCCAAAAGCGGCGTTGCATATTTTGCAAAATCGCGGTCGTAGTCCTTCAAAATTTTATTTTGGATTTTCCTCACTTTTACAAAATCTTTGCTTTCGGCATATTCGGCAACCACTTCGGGCATTCCGCCGACAAAAAAATACTGTTTCAAATATCGGTCAAGTTTTTCGTGGAAAACGCCTGTTTTTTCAGGTTCTTGATTTAGTAAAATCCCGGCAAGTTGTTCTTCGCCCATTGCTTGCAAAAATTCTGTGAAAGTCATTGGATACAACTGCAAATTATCAACTTTACCCACAGGAAACGACGAATTACCATGCATAGCAATCCCCAAAGCCGACCCCGAAGCAATCAAATAAAGTTCAGGCATCTGTTCCTGAAAAAATTACAGAGCTGTAAGCGCGTTTGGCGCTGCCTGCACTTCGTCGAAAATCAGTAAGGTGTCATTGGTGATTGATTCGCCACTTTCGGCTTGCAGAAACGGCAACAAGTCTTTTGGTGCGAGCGAGCCTTCAAAAAGTTTGCGCATATTTTCGTTTTTTTCAAACATAATATATGCCGTATTTTTGAATTTCGTTCTGCCAAATTCCTGTATTGCCCAAGTTTTACCAACTTGCCTTGCTCCTGTTAAAATTAACGGCTTGCGATTGCTCGAATTTTTCCAGATTTCCAACTTATGAATTATCTCTCTTTTCATATTTTGCACATTTTCGCCAATTATTTAACTGTAAAATTACACATTTTCGCCGATATTTCAAAAATAAATTGCACATAATTGCTCATGTTGTTTGTAGAAAAGATTGTCAAATAGAAGCAGCAACAAAAACATTGTCTATTACCTCGAAATAGTAGTTCATAAAATTCCGTTTACCTCACTCTTTTCAAAAAATCGGTAGGACTTTCATTATAATAATCCTTAAAGCATTTGGCAAAATAAGAGGGAGACGTAAATCCCACTTCATACGTTACTTCCGAGATGCTCAATTCGGTTGTGGATAATAAATGATAGGCTTTTTTCAACCGCATAATCCGCAAGAGTTCGTTGGGTGAATAGTTGGTCAGTGATTTCACTTTGCGATAAAGTTGGGTACGCGAAAGCCCGATACTTTGCCCTAAATCTTCCACATTCAGTTCGGAATCGGAGAGTTCTTTTTCAATCAGTTCCTTTAATTTTTCAAGAAAAGTGCTTTCCGCAGGATTGATTTCTTTGGACGCATTACCGGTAAATAAACTTTCGCGGAAAAGTTCTTTCAGCTGTTTGCGACTTTCTATCAGATTGGCGATGCGGACTTCCAATACATCGGCATTGAAGGGTTTCGCAATATAATCGTCTGCTCCGCTTTTGAAACCGATGATGCGTTGTTCGTCCAACGAGCAGGCTGTGAGCAATATAACGGGAATATGGCTGGTCGAAAGTTCGGATTTCAACTTTTGGCAAAGTTCGATACCGTCTATGTTAGGCATCATCACATCGCTGACAATCACATCGGGCGTATGTTTGACGGCTTTCTGAAAACCTTCTTCGCCGTCGTTTGCTTCTAATACGGTGTATTGTTTGCCGTTCAAAACGGTTTTGATGTACGAACGAATATCGGCATTATCATCCACAACCAAAATCCGGTATTTGTTTTCTTCTGCCGGAGCGTCAAAAATTTCGGATTGAAAGGACGAGTACTCTTTTAAATGGGAGTTTTCCAATGCATCTGTCGCAAAACTTACACTTTGATTGTGCAATTGTATTTCCTTCACCGGATATTCGTTTTGCAAGTAAGGAATAGTTACCGTAAAAGTGATCCGGCCGTCTGTTTCACTGTTCACACTGATAGTACC
>JAISKT010000268.1 GCA_031261295.1 Candidatus Symbiothrix sp.
TTCAAACGCTGAAAGCATCCGGACCGGGCGGTCAGCATGTCAACAAAACGGAATCGGCGGTGCGGGTTACGCATATTCCTTCGGGAATCAGCGTGATGGCTTCCGAAAACCGTTCGCAATTGCAAAACAAAAAACAGGCAATCGAGCGATTGAGAATCAAACTGGCAGCATACGAACAGGAACGGATGTTAGCTTTAAATCAGGATAATTGGCAAAATCACAATGAATTGGAACGGGGAAATCCGGTCCGGGTGATTACGGCTGATTTAGATAGATAAACCGGAAATTTCACCTCTGTAGCTTCGGTTACAGAGGTTTTGATTATCTTTGTGAACACAGTTTATCTCTAAAAAGGATTTTTTTAATTATAAAATGAAATTATGGAATACAAAAATAATCGGGCGAAAAAAGCGCATGAAACGCTCCAAATCATTGAACAGGGATTTTATATCCTGAATGATAAGAAAATAGATATTTCCAAACAAGTGAAAGAATCTATCAAAAATGCCGTGCTGTATAGTCCGGAAACTTTTGAGCCTATTCGTTCGGAAGTTGAACGGGCAATTGCTTCAAGGAATTTTCAGACTCGTATTGAAGTGAAAAATTGCACGACTATCGAAGCGGCAGAACAGTTAATTAAAGAAAAAGGGAAAACCGCTTGTCTCAATTTTGCGTCTGCTAAAAATCCGGGAGGCGGCTTTCTGGGCGGTGCTCAGGCACAAGAAGAAAGTTTGGCAAGAGCATCGGCTTTGTATCCGACATTGACGAAATTTTTAACGGAAATGTATGAGTTCAACCGTTCCGGAAATACTTATTTGTATTCCGACTATATGATTTACAGTCCGGATGTTGTGTTTTTCAAAAATGATGCTGGCGAATTACTTCCACACCCGTTTGTATTAGATATATTAACCAGCCCGGCTGTCAATATAGGCGCCATGAAACAGAATAAACCGCAAGAGTTGCTTTTGGCAAAACAAACCATGTTGGAAAGAATAGATAAATTATTGTCCGTATTTGTATTGCAAAAAGTGGAAAACCTTGTTTTAGGTGCATGGGGATGTGGTGTTTTCCAAAATAAACCGGAAGATGTTGCCGAATATTTTGCCAATTATTTGATGAATGGCGGTAAATACGCCAACTGTTTTCGCACTATCGTATTTGCGGTATTTGACAGGAGCAAGAACAAAGAGAATATCAATGTATTTGAAAAAATAGGGTAGTTGCTGCCGTTTCTTTTTGTAAATCCAAGATAGAATTCTAATTTTGTAACAAAAAAAATTTATGCTTAAAATAGGCTGCCATTTATCTGTCGCCCATGGTTTTTTAGCCATGGGTAAAGATGCACTGGAAATAAAGCCAATACATTTCAGTTTTTCACTCGTAATCCGCGAGGCGGGAGCGCTAAAGCCCTTGACGAAAAAGATGTTGCCGGTTTTTTTCAAAATGCAACAAAATGTTCCCTAACAGTGGACTTACACCTCCAAGTTAATGGCCATGCACGGCACACTAAAAAAGCGCCGCTTGGGTTACGGCGCTTTTCTTGGAGAAGGAAGATTAGGGATTTCAATTATAATATATATCGCTGAAATCTTTCTTATACAATTCATACTCTCCTTTTTTGATAGTCAGCGTAAAATTTTTTACGCTCAATTCTGTCCCTGAAGACAATGTTTTGGCGAATTCACCGACACCTATAGTTATCGTCAAATCTTGCACTTTCCGGTTGTTATCCGAGTACAAGATTTCAATTACCGGTGTACGGAATCCATTCATGTCTAATATCGATTCATCCAAATAAATATCCGCATTAATCATTTGTCCTCCCGATCTATTAATTATAGCGCCCGGATTTTTTTGAATAAATGTTGGATCGAGATCGGCAATATACTTTTCGTATTTCCCGATTACCACGCCCAAGTCGGAAGATTTTTGATCTTTTTCGATAATTTTCAGTAGATGCGCACGGTCGGGATGTTTGTACTTGGCCGCCGGGGTGTCAGAAGTCTTACCACCACAGGCTGTGAGACCCAAAAACATCATAGTACTTAATAATAATACAAAAAATGAAAAGGACGCACCTTTTATAGAAAAAAACTGTTTCATAAAAATTTAAATTTAGAAAATTAATAATAGCTGTTTTGTGCGCAAAGATACAATTTTTTGAAAGTAATTCACAACCTTAGTGTGGCATTTTGATAACTTTATCCTGTTTTCTTTGTTATATAATTGTTAGTTTAAAAAATATTATTTTGTTCTTTAACAATTAAAAGAAAAAGAAATGAAAACGAAATTGTTATTATGTGTAATGGTGTTATTTGCAGGGATTGCATTTAACTCGTGTAAACCAAGTGATGAAAAGTTGCAACAGGAGATAGAGGCCGGCTTGACCGCTTTGCCTTCTTCTATTTCTTCCGAAGTGAAAAAAGGGGAAGTAACTCTTTCCGGAATTGTTGATTCAGATGGACTTAAAGCCGATGCCGAAAGAATTGTCAGCGCAATTAAAGGTGTAAAATCTGTTGTAAACAACATTGAAGTTAAACTGCCGGAACCCGAACCAATCATTAATTCGGATGACGTTTTGAAAACCACTATTTCTTCAGCTATTTCACTCGCAGGTGATGCCTATAAGCATATTGTGGTGGATGTAAAAGATGGTGAAGTTACTTTAACGGGCGATGTGAAAAAGTTGGATTTGCAAAAGATAATGCAAATTGTCAACGAAGCTAAGCCTAAAAAAGTTCATAACTTATTAAATATTACCCAATGAGTTTGCAAGATAAATATAACCCGTTGATTTCGTATGCTCAAGCCTCCAATGTGAGCGATTTGAGTGTTATTGAAAAAGATAATGTTTTATATATCAGTGGAAAAGCATCGGCAATCGTAAAAGACGAAATCTGGAAACTCTACGACAAAATAGATCCGGATATGCGTGCCGGCGATTTGGTATTGGATATAGATGTTTTACCGGGTACTGAAGAAGTTTATGAAGTACAAGCCGGAGATAATTTGAGCAAAATCGCAAAAAAATATCCCGGAATGACCTGGCAGAAAATCTTTGAAGCAAACAAAGATATTCTAAAAGATCCCAACAAAATTTTTCCCAAACAAAAATTGAAAATTCCATTGTAAGAGATTGTCTGAGAAATCGTAAATTAAAGTGAAAACGGATAGGTAAGCTAAACTGCTGAACTTATCCGTTTCTTGTTTTTTGTACCCGCTGAATTTCTATACCCGCAAATTTTACATTATCTTTGCAAAAAATATGACTGCGATATTTTATGAAGACACATCTTTCCGGACTATTCTTTTTTATGCTTCTGTGTTTATCTATATTCAATGGATATTCACAACAATTAACGGCTAATGATGCTTTAGTTCAACGAATCTCTAATCATACTTCCCGGAATATTGTTACGGAAATATCAGAATCTTCAAGTAATACGGATTTTTTTGAAATAAGTTCCCTGAAAGATAAAACGCTTATCAAGGGAAATAATCCGGTGAGTATCGCGACCGGACTGAATTGGTATTTGAAATATGGCGCCGGAATTCAAATTTCATGGAACAACCTGACACAGGATTTTCCCGACCAAATGCCTGGTATTCAACAAACTATACGGAAAGAAACGACGCTTTCCCGGCGATACTACCTTAATTATTGCACATTCTCTTACACCATGGCTTTCTGGGATTGGGATCGCTGGGAAAAGGAATTGGACTGGATGGCATTGCACGGCGTTAACCTGGCATTGAGCATCACCGGCAATGAAACGGTTTGGTATAATGTATTAAAAAGGGCAGGTTATTCTACGGAAGAAATAAATGAATTTATTGCAGGACCCGCCTATATAGCGTGGTGGCAGATGAACAACCTCGAAGGCTGGGGCGGCCCCAATCCGGATGAATGGTACAAACAACAGGAAATCTTGCAAAAGAAAATCCTCGCCCGGATGAAAGAATTGGGTATTCAGCCCGTTTTGCCGGGTTATGCCGGAATGGTTCCCCGCAATATCGGCGGGAAATTGGGTTACCGGATTACCGACCCGGGCACGTGGTGTACTTTCAACCGGCCGGCTTTTTTAAGTCCGGACGACCCCAATTTCACTGCTTTTGCTACTATGTATTACGAAGAAATGGAGAAGTTGTACGGCAAAGCGGATTATTATGCCATTGACCCTTTCCACGAAGGAGGTAATACGAAAAATATTGACTTGGATAAAGCCGGAAAAACCATTATGTCCGCTATGAAACAGGCGAATCCGAAGGCGGTTTGGGTAGCGCAGGCATGGCAAAAAAATCCGCGGGAAAAAATGATTGCCGGACTGAATGCTCACGATTTATTAGTGCTGGATTTATACAGTGAAAAACGTCCGCAGTGGGGCGATTCCACTTCCGTTTGGAAGCGTTCCGATGGTTTTGGCAAACACGATTGGATGTATTGCATGTTGTTGAATTTTGGCGGCAGAGTAGGTTTGCATGGAAAAATGAACCGGGTGATAAACGGTTTTTACGATGCCCGCGCACAGGCCCAAGGGCAGACGATGCTTGGCGTAGGCGTTACGGCGGAAGGAATTGAAAATAATCCGGTGATGTACGAGTTACTGTACGAATTGCCTTGGCGCGACCAACGTTTTACCAAAAACGAATGGCTTGCCGGCTATACTCGCGCCCGTTATGGAAAATCATGCCCGGAGGTGGATGAGGCATGGACTTTATTGTCCGAATCTTCCTATAATTGTCCCGACGATTATCCCGGTGAAGGCGCCGTAGAATCGGTGTTGTGCGCCCGCCCGCATTTGCCGGTAAATAAAGTTTCGACTTGGGGTGATGCTAAATTGTATTACGATTCGGACTATACCCGGCAGGCGGCGAAGTTGTTGCTGGACGCAGCGCCTGATTTTGCAGGCATTCCCAATTTTGAATACGATTTGACGGATGTGTTGCGTCAGAGCATTGCCGACAAAGGAAATGTTTTGCTGAATCAACTGACGGAAGCTTACCGACAAAAGCAGTTGCAAGATTTCCAAACCGGGGCGGATGAATTTCTGAAACTTATTCTGTATCAGGATGAATTATTGTCCCTGCGTTCTGAATTTAGCGTTGGAAGCTGGTTGGAACAAGCGAAATCTCTTTCTGAAAATAAGGATAATCAGCAGTTGTATGAATGGAATGCCCGTACGCTTATTACAGTGTGGGGCAACCGGGCGGCCTCCGAAACCGGCGGTTTGCACGATTATTCCCATCGCGAATGGAGTGGTTTGTTGTCCGGTTTGTATTATAAGCGTTGGAAATTATTCTTTGATGCTACAATTCAGGAATTGGAAGGAAAACCGGCGCCTGCTATTGATTTTTTTGAAATGGAAAACCAATGGACACACGAAAATTCGGTCTATCCGGTTGTGATAGAGAATAATCTGATTGATAAAGCAGCAGCTATTTACAAGAAAGTATTTGAATAAATAAAATAGTATGAAAAACGTATTTTTATTCCTGATCAGTCTGTTGATATGGCCGGTTTCGGCCCGGGAAGTCATTTCGCTAAATCGTTCCTGGCATTTCACGCAGGGATATGAAACGCGGAAAAAGGTTTTTACCGAGGTGAATCTGCCCCATACCTATAATTTGGATGCCTTGAGCGGCAAAGAAGATTATTACCGGGGGTTGGTCAATTACGAAAAATCCATCACCATACCTGAAACTTGGGAAGGAAAATCCGTTTACATCCGTTTCAAAGGGGTAAACAGTGTGGCCAATGTATTCGTCAACGGACGTCACGTGGGCGAACATCGCGGTGGTTATACGGCTTTCGTTTTTGATATTAGCAAATACTTGAATTACGGCAAAGAAAATACGGTGTGGATACGGGTCAATAACGCGATACAGTTGGATGTGATGCCTTTGTTAGGCGATTTTAATATGTACGGAGGTATCTATCGCGATGTGGATCTGATTGTTACAGAGCCGGATCATATTGCCTTGACCGATTACGCTTCTTCCGGCGTTTATCTGACACAACAATTCATCAACAAAAATTTGGAACAAATTGACGCTCGCGTGTTACTGACCGGAACTGCCGGAGAAGAAGTGACTTTAAAGATACAAATCAAAGACAAGCAACAACAGATTGTTTCCGGAAAACAACAAACGGTAACACTCTCCGGCGAGGCGCAACAAGCCGTCCGTCTTTCCTTGGAAATCAAAAATCCGCATTTGTGGCAAGGCTTGGAAGATCCGTATCTCTACACGGTGGAGACGGAACTGTTTCGTCAAAATCAGTTGATAGACCGCGTGGATGAACGATTGGGTATTCGCCAATATTCGGTAGATCCCGATAAAGGTTTTTTCTTGAACGGGAAGCATGTTCAACTGCGGGGCGTTTCCCGTCATCAGGATCGGGAAGGCGTGGGAAATGCTTTGTATCCCATTCATCACAAAGAAGATATAGAGATAATACGGGAAATGGGCGTGAATGCCATCCGTTTGTCGCACTATCCACAAGATTCCTATATTTATGATTTATGCGATGAACAGGGGATTATCCTCTGGTCGGAAATTCCTTTTGTCGGCCCGGGCGGCTATCGCGATAAGGGTTTTGTCGATCAGGAATCGTTCAAAGAAAACGGACGTCAACAGTTGCTGGAAATGATCCGGCAAAATTTGAATCATCCGGCGATTTGCTTCTGGGGATTGTTTAATGAATTGAAAGAATCCGGCGATAATCCGGTACCTTATCTGAAAGAATTAAACGAATTAGCTCATCAGGAAGATCCTTCCCGCTTGACCGTTTCCGCCTCCAATCAAAGCGGAGAAATCAATCGCGTAACCAACCTGATTGCCTGGAATCTGTATTATGGCTGGTATGGCGGAAAACCGGCTTCTATCGGCGATTGGGCGGATAAAACGCATGTCACTTATGCCGGAACGCCCATCGGTATCAGCGAATACGGCGCAGGAGGCAGCATCTACCACCAGCAGGAAGAATTGAAACAACCCGATGCCAACAGTTATTGGCATCCGGAAAATTGGCAGACTTATTTCCACGAAGAACATTGGAAAGCCATCGATAAACGGCCTTTTATCTGGGGAACTTTTGTCTGGAATATGTTTGATTTTGGCGCAGCCCACCGAACGGAAGGTGAAGTCAAAGGAAAGAACGACAAAGGATTAGTCACTTTTGACCGCAAAGTCCGGAAAGATGCTTTCTACTTTTACAAAGCCAATTGGAACCGGACGGATCTTTTTGTCTATATTGCCGAAAGACGGTTGACCGAACGCAGCCGGGCTGCTCAGAAAATCAAAGTGTATTCCAACCTGCCGGAAGTGGAATTGTTTGTGAATGGTCAATCTTTAGGCAAACACAGCGGAAACTACGGCATTTTTACCTGGGAGAATGTTTCCCTCCAAACGGGTGAAAATACGGTCACAGCCCGCGCCGGGAAATCGGCGGAAGATAGTATCAAGTTGGAAGTTCAGGACAAGCGTTTGGGGGATTAAAAAAATTAGTGTATCTTCGCATTTCATGTTTTATGTTTCATGTTTTATGTTTTTTATTGAATTGGCCGTATGGAAAAGAAAAAAATACTATTTGTCTGCATGGGCAATATCTGCCGCTCTCCTGCTGCAGAAGGAATTATGAAGCATAAATTGCATGAACAGGGATTAGATAAATTCTTTCATATTGATTCTGCCGGAATGCACGGATACCATGACGGAGAGTTACCGGATAGCCGGATGCGGGCGCACGCCGCGAAACGCGGATACAACTTGACTTCTTTGTCGCGACCGGTGACGGAAGATGATTTCTACGTTTTTGATTACATCATCGGAATGGACGATGAGAATATCGCTTTTTTGCGCGGGAAAGCGCCGGATGAAGCATCCCGGCAAAAAATTCACCGCATGACGGATTTTTGTCAAAACATCACCACCGACCATGTGCCCGACCCTTATTACGGCGGAAGTCAAGGATTTGAAAATGTATTGGATATATTGGAAGATGCCTGCGAGGGATTACTAAGACAATCAATATAACTATATGACAGATAGATACGTAACTGCTCAGCCCCATTAAATACTAATTTACCGCAGAGGCGCCAATCGCGGAGCGATTGCATTATTGTAGCATAGAATAATACCACCTGCACCGTCAACCGCGGAGCGGTTGCTAATCGCGTCTCTACCATCCGAATGCAACATCTCCGATGTTGTGGGTGGATATTGTGGTTATTTGTATCTACAATAATGTAATCGCTCCGCGATTGGCGCCTCTGCGGTAAATTAGTATTTAACGGGGGCTAAGTAGTAACGTAGATACCTGAAATTCTGAAAAAAAATATAAATTTTCTGTTATTTTATAAAAAATATAAATAACTTTGTTTCAGATTTTGCAACAGAGTTTACAACGGACTCCGGCTCTTTTGTGAAGTCAAAGTGAAAAGTTGATATTTCTATAATTCACCATAATACAACATAGATAATATGGAAGAAAAAATGAACAATGTCCGTATAACTATGTACGGAGCAATAATCGGAGCAGTAGGCCTAATAGTAGGTGCATTAATAAGCAATGGTATTAATTATATATCATATTTTAATGATTCCAGACTTAAGAAACAAATAGAAAATCTTAAAGACACAATAGAGGATCAAACTAAACAAATAGAACTTCGTAAAGACACAATCAAGATTCAAAATACTCAAATAGATAGCCTTCAAAATATACTCAAAACTCAACAAACCCAAATAAAAAATCTTGAAGATAATCTTAAAATATGTAAAGATCAGCGTACGAAAATAGAAAAACTAATATCCGATGGGAACAGAATACTTATAGATATTAAAAATGATAAACCAGGAGTTTCTTCCGATTACAAAACGTGGGAACAGAAATGTAAGGGGATAAATTCAAGTATTAGTCAAAAAATTGACGATATAGAAAAGAATGAAGATGGAGTTGGGGCTGATTTAAAAACAAAAACAGAACGAATAATTAATCTTTTAAAAACTTCTAAATAGTTACCTATATGAAAACAAACAAATCTATTTTAGTTATTTTTTTGATAGTATTTTTGAGTGCTAATATTCATGTTTTTGCTCAAAATAGTTTATCTTTCAGTATTGGAGATGAATTTTTTCCTTATGGATATATGGGATGTACAGAGAAAATATCCGTCAATCCGGCATATTCTGATAAGCCATATTCAGATCCCATGTGTTTTAAGATTGAATTTGGATCTTTATGTAATGATTCTAAATGGGCAGGAGTATATTGGACCAACGAAGAAAACAATTGGGGTGAACAACAGGGAACGGATTTGTCTGAGAGGGGATTTACAAAAGTAACATTTTGGGCTAAAGGAAACACAGGCAAAGAAGTAATAGAGTTTGGCTCAGGAGGTATAGATAAGACCCCTGAATTTAAATATAAAGATAGTTACAAAAAATACCGGATAAAGGAATATTTAACAGATAAATGGAAACAGTATTCCATAAATCTTTCAGGAGCCGATCTGTCTTCTGTAATTGGCGGTTTCTTTTTTGCTGTAGATTGGCAAGCAAATCCGGGAGGAGTAATCTTTTACTTGGATGATATTCAATTTGAATAAAATCAATGGATTGATTGCCTAAATCCCCCGGAGAAAATCTTCAAGAGACTCATTTTCCATCAAGCCGATTTTCTTTTTCATCCGGTAACGCGCTGTATTGACTGTTTTGGGCAATACCGAAAGGATTTGAGCAATTTGCTTGGACGTCATTCCAATGCTGAAATAAACGCATAAATGTAAATCATTTTCTGTCAAACCGGGCGCTTTTTCTTTCAACTTCACAAAGAAATCGGGATGGACAAGTTCAAAATGTTGTCTGATATATTCCCATTCCTTGTCCGTATTCAAATGTTCCTTGATGATACTTTCGAGCAGATCTCTTTCTTTAGATGGAAGAATCTTATGTCGGGACAGTTCGTCAATATTAGACAAAATCTGCCGCAAGGTTTGATTTTTTTCATTCACAATTAACGAGTTGATTGCCGACTCCCGGTTTTTGTAGTCCAACTCCAATTCCTTTATCCGGATATTTTTTTTCACATTCTTCCGGCTGTTCCATAGAATATAACAGACAATAAAACTCAATATCAGTCCGCCGAGCATGATTGCCAAGTGCTTTTTCCGTTCAAAAGCAGCCTTTTGTTCCGCTAATTGCACTTGAACCTCATATTCAGCGATGGCATCTTGAGCTAACTGCCTTTTTATTTCCGCCATTTTATCTTCGGAATAAAGGATATCCGAATATTTCTGACTTTCTTTCATATAATAGTAGGCGCTATCCCATCGCTGCTTTAGTTCATAACTAATTGATAATCCCTGTGATGATAAAACGATGTCATTAAGGATTTCCTGTTCTTTCCCATATTGATAGGCCGGACGATAATACAAGATGGCGCTATCCGGTAAATCAGTATGCGTAATAAATTGGCTGCCCATATTAATGCTCGCTATATTCATTAAATCAGGTTTTCCGTATTCCATAGCCAACCGATACGTTTTATCTGCATATTTTTTTATAGAATCATTGTTATCGGAGGAAAAGTGACACAATGAAAGCAAGATATTAATAACCAATGCCGTATCGGGATATAAAGTAGGTTCCTTCAATAGTTTTTGCAGATCATCTATCGCTTTGGATGTTTGTCCCATACGAAACAACAAGTTACAAATACCCAATGAGGTATATCTTTTAAGTCTTTGATTTTCATTGTGTTTAAGATAGTCTTGCGTTTTTTGAAAATAAGCAAGCGCGGCGTCGTAATTGCCGATTTCACTCAATATAGTTCCCAGATTGTTATTCACCGAAGCGCTATGATAATTATCTCCGATTTGCTGAAAATAAGGAGATAAGGCATGACACAATTTATAAGCTTCCACATAATCGTCTTTCTGCCAAAACAGTGTGCTTTTTAATAATTTATATCTGGCCAGATCGTATGAATACCGGATACTGTCGATTAAGGGAAGCGTTTTGTCTATCAGGTTTTTAGCCTGCAAAAAATCCTCTGATTTTATCTTCTCTTCCACCTCCCAATAGACGGCGCGATGATACAATAGTGGATTGTTCTGTTCCTTCGCCAGGACATATAATTTCTCAACCGCAGCGCTTAGTTGAGAGGAATTGTAGGTATTGATATTCCTCTCCAACGACCAGGCAAGTGAATCGAAAGGAAAATAGACCGGTTCCCAAAAGTTTTTCCGTTCCCCATTCGCTGCAACAGAAAAACCCCAAAGAAATAGTATGAAAATAAATTTTTGCACGACACAAATTTACATATAATTCTCATAAAAGGCAAACAATGGGCGTTGTCTATCCATTGTCTATCGCTAAATCTGGATATGCAGGAGAAGATTGCTTACATTTACAAAGTATTATTAATTAAACAATTGATTATTATGAAACAACTACTTACTTTTTTTATTTGGGTGCTTGTTTCCGGTTTGTCCGGAATAAGCTTAACGGCGCAAAACATAAACCCTTCCCAACCAAGGGTTAAACAAATTCAGCCAAAAAATTTTCAATTACAGAAAAAAACGGATGTAAACAAAACAAGTACAACACAGGGCGTATTCCGAACCGAGTACCAAGAGCAACCGGTTGTAAGAAACCAACAAATTCGTCCAAGCATTGTGAAAAAATCAATCGCGGATGATGTGGCAACGATTACATTAAAAGTAACCGGAAACAGCGATCCGAACGGTTTCCAAATGCTGCTGGATGCCGATCATGCTTTCGACTTTGAAACGATGTCGAATGAAGCCCTCTATCCTATCTCTGAATACAAAATTCCCGAAGGAGCTAGCGCTGATTTGACTAATCCGGTAGTTGTGAAGAATGGCGAGGCCAGTATCACGATTCCGGAAGGCGTGTATGATTTCACCTTTCTCCTTCCGGTTCCGGAATACGAAACCATTTTTAACACCCGTTGGAAGGAAAACGAGGAATTAGCGATGTTCGATGACTATCTCTTCAAAGCCGGATATGAATATATTTTTGTTATTCAACTAATGGATCTCGTCGAATTTTATCCTGAAGTGGATGCCGCATTGACTTCCATTACTTTACCGGCTGTCTCGGCAAGCTTAACCAACAGCGAACCGATTCAAGTTGTTTTATCCAATCCGGGGACTCGCGATTTTTCTTCCGTTGAATTGTCGTATCAGGTAAATGGCGGAACGCCTGTTACCGAAACGTATAACGGACTGCTTGCTGCCGAAAGTGAAATTACTTATACCTTCCATACAAAGGCTGATTTCTCCGCTCAAGACGTATATTACGTAAGCGCTTGGGTGACTGATGCCAACGATATGAACCCGTTGAATAATGAAAAGCATGGTGTAACCAAAAATCCAAAGCCGCTGGATTTGCCTTTTAGCTGTACTTTCGCTGAAGAGGAAGATATGCTGATCTATTGGACGATTATAGACGCTGATGGAGACGGTTATAAATGGGAATATGATAGCTGGAATATGGATGCGGACGGGAATTTTGGAGGATCGGTACAAGTCAATGCCGCAAGTTCGGAAACGAATGATTATATGGTAAGCGACCCAATCAATCTGCCGACAGCAGGCGATTATCATGTGACTTTCCAAGCCGCAACTTTTGGTTTTCCGGAATCTTTTCAAATCTTGTACGGTCTTACGGCCGATCCGAATGAAATGACTGTCTTGGCAGATTACACTTTGGATAATTTTGAGTGGGCTTTTTTTGTGAACAATTTCTCTGTTGCCACTCCGGGTGCGTATTTTTTCGCTTTCCGTTATTTTGTCAACGGTATGGGAATGGCAATGAATTTAGATAACATTACGATAGATGAAGGATTGTTTGTCGGTGTTCCGAATATGGCCAATCTCAGTCCGGTGTTACCTGCTTCTTCTTGCGAAATGGCCGGCAATGGCCGGATAGGCTTAAAATTCACAAACGCAGGTACCGAACCCATGGCAACGTTTACATTAACCTATCAGATGAACAATAATCCGGTGGTTTCTCAAACGTTTACCCAACCGGTCGGACTGAATGAAACAGTTACGGTTTATTTTGACCAATCAGTTGACTTCTCAGCTATCGGCGACTATAAAGTAGTCTTCACCGCAACTACTCCAAACGAAGAAAACACCAATGATAATACGGTCACAATTACTATTTCGCATTTCGCACCGATCACTGCGCTGCCTTTTAATAGCAACTTTGCCAATGCGGCAGATATCAAAGATTGGAATCCCAACCTGCCCAATGGATGGTTTAAAGCAGGTAATGTCAATGCTTATATTCCTAACAGAGAGGAATATAATCCGATACTTCTGTCGAGATGTATTCGTTTACCGGAAGGAAAATATAACTTTGAATTTACCTATTCAGGCGGTTTCGAATTCGATCAGATTTATGCTGATCAATTTTATATTGCTTGCGGTTTATCGGGAACAGACCCTCTGTCGTGGGCGCCCGCTAAGGAATACAAGGATGTGTTCAGTTGGGATCCCATCAAAGATGATTTTGATTTTCAAATTACCGAAGCGGGAGATTATGTGATCGCTATCATACCCACTGAAGTGATGAACTTAGCCATTTTCTCTACCTCGCTCAAAGTGGGAGGAACGGGTATTTCCGAAGTGGATTCTTCCAAAGCGTCCATAAGCCTGTACCCCAACCCGGCAAGCGAAGCGCTTTCTGTGAATGTTTCCAATCAAACGATAGAAAAGATTTCCATTTACACTGCAACAGGAACGACTGTTTATAGCAAGTCCGGTATAAATGATTTCGAATATAAAGTGAATACCGGCCAATTGGTTCCCGGATTTTATTTCATATCCGTACAAACGAATGCCGGGGTAATTAATTCTAAATTTATTGTAAAATAAATTTTAAAATCCATATTATTTGTAGAGACGCCCAATTTGGGCGTCTCTACACGTTGTTATATAACCGGATTCTTACAGCGCAAACAGTTCGCTTGCCGCCAATAATTCCACCTTATTTTCGGAAAGCACCGCCACCGTTTTTTCCAAATGATCGGGACGGATAATCACCAAAGCTTGCTCTCCCGACGAGAAGGCATACATATATTCCACAAATACGCCTGCTTGGGTAATGAGTGACATGATAACTCCCAATGAGCCGGGTTTATTGGGGCATTGCACACAAACGACATCTGTTGAACTCACCGCATACTGGTGGGCTTTCAATACTTGTTGGGCTTTTTCCGGGTCGGAAACAATCAGCCGGAGAATACCGAAATCGGAGTTCTCGGAAACCGTAAAAGCCGTCATGTTGATGCCTGCTTCACCCAATATTTGGGCTACTTCCGTAAAACGGCCTTTCTTATTTTCTAAAAAAATGGATAATTGCTTTATTAACATAATTTTTATGAGTTATGAGTTATAAATTATGAGTTATGAGTTATAAATTATGAGTTATGAGTTATGAGTTACAAATTGTGCGACAAAAGGCGTCAGCCAACTCATAACTTATAACTCATAACTCATAACTATTTTAGTTTTCTTTTGTCATTCACTCTTTTGGCTTTGCCCTGGCTGCGTTCGATGCTGCGTGGTTCCACCAATTTCACATCGGGCGATAGACCGATAACGCTTTGCAGGCGATGGACAATGCGTTTCCGCAAATCCAATAATTTACTCATTTCATCGGAATAAAATTCTTCTTTCACTTCCACCTGTACCTCAAACGTATCCAAATTATTGATACGATCCACTACGATGAAATAATGCGGTTCCAATTCGGGCATTTCGCAGATAACCGATTCCACTTGTGAGGGAAAAACATTGACTCCGCGGATAATCAGCATATCGTCGCAACGGCCCAAAATACGTCCCATGCGAACGGAAGTGCGCCCACATTCACAAGTTTCATAATTTAGACTCGTCAAGTCGCGGGTGCGGAAACGCAACAGCGGCATTCCTTCTTTGGTAATCGTAGAGAAAACCAATTCGCCCATTTCGCCATAAGGCACCGGTTCGCCGGTTTCGGGATGGACTATTTCGGGATAGAAATGGTCTTCGCACAAGTGTGTACCGTTTTGATATTCACATTCATGACCTACACCCGGACCGATGATTTCCGTCAGACCGTAAATGTCATACGCTTTGATGCCTAATTTTTCTTCCAATTCTTTCCGCATGGCTTCCGTCCAAGGTTCAGCGCCGAAAGCGCCTGTTTTTAATTTAAACTCTTCGCGGGGAATGCCGGAATCTTTCATTGCATCGGCCAAAAATAGCGCGTAGGAGGGCGTACAAGCCAAGCCGACCGATCCGAAATCGTGCATCAGCATGATTTGTTTTTCGGTGTTCCCGCTTGACATCGGAAGAACCGTTCCGCCAATGGTTTCCACCGCACTGTGAGCGCCCAAACCTCCGGTGAATAATCCGTAACCATACGAAACTTGCACTACATCTTGCTTTCCAAGTCCAAAAGCCGTGAAACAGCGCGCGCCAACTTCGCCCCAAATCGCCAAATCTTTGCGGGTATAACCAACTACAATCGGCTTGCCGGTAGTTCCGGACGAAGCATGCAGACGGACAATTTCCGACATCGGAACACTCAATAAATCAAAAGGATAGTAGTCCCGCAAATCCTTTTTGGAAGTAAAAGGCAATTTCACAATGTCGTCGATGCTCTGTATGTCATCGGGTGTAACACCTGCTTCCTGCATTCTTTTCCGGTACGGTTCACAATTGTAGTAAACCTTTTCAACCGTTTTCTTTAAGCGGATTCCTTGGAGTTTGCGCATTTCATCGTGCTGCATACACTCCATCGTTTCATTCCAAATCATGGTATTTTGTTTAAAATATGAGATAGTTGTTTTTTATAAGATAAATGTCATGCTTTTGCTGCAATTTCATAAATGGCTCTTGCATCCGCCATATCCAATTTGCGGAAAGAACCGAGACTTCCTCCCGAATTGATTTTCAATGTATCTATCAATTTATCAATGTCTGCTTTTTGTGCCCCTAATTGTTCAAAATTAACCGGAAGGCCGATGGATGAGAAGAAATTTTTCAAAGCCTGAATGCCTTTCAATGCCGTTTCTTTTTTGTCGCCGGTAGGGGAAATTCCCCATACGCGGGTAGCAAATTGTACAAAACGGTCGATTCCCGAAGTGTAAACATATTGCATCCAGGCGGGAAACATGACAGCTAATCCGGCTCCGTGCGCCACACCGTACAAGGCGCTCAATTCATGTTCCAAACCGTGAGTCGCCCAATCTTCTTCGCGTCCTACGCCGCACATCCCATTGTGAGCGACTGTGCCTGCCCACATGATATTGGCGCGGGCCTCGTAGTTTTCCGGTTCTTTGATGACCGCCGGCCCCTCTTTGATTACCGAAAGCAAAACAGCTTCGCACAAACGGTCGGTGACTTCTACTCCCTTCGTTTGCGTAAAATAGCGTTCCATCACGTGCGCCATCATATCGGCAATGCCGTAAGCCGTTTGGTTGGCCGGCAGCGTAAACGTCAATACCGGGTCCATAATAGAAAATACCGGACGGATAAGCGGACTTCCCGAACCGCGTTTCAATCCGCCTTTGGTTTTGGTAATGACCATACTGTCAGAACCTTCACTGCCTGCTGCGGGAATCGTCAGCACGGTGGCCACCGGTAAGGCCCGGTTGATGGTGACTGTGTGGTCGAAAAAATTCCAAAAATCGCCGGCGTAAGACACACCGGAAGCAATTGCCTTGGCCGAATCAATGACACTCCCGCCTCCTACCGCCAAAATGAAATTGACATTTTCTTTCCGGCACAGTTCGATTCCTTCGTACACCAAGGTATCTACCGGATTGGGTTGAACGCCGCCTAATTTCACATATTCTATAAATTCGTTTTGAAGGTTGTTTTCTACGTCTGCCAATAAACCGCTTTTCACAGCCGATTGACCGCCGTAATGGATTAATACTTTGGCGCCCCCGTATTTTTTTATCAATTGAGCCGTATGGGCAACTGTATTTTTTCCAAACACAAATTCCGTTGGACTCCAAAATCTAAAATTGTTCATACTCTTGTATTTATGTAATTTATTGTTTTTTATTCGCTTGTTTCCTGCAAAAATAGGCAGAATATTTTTAATTTTGCCTAACAAATGCACAAATATGAACATCAATTGGAAATTTATACTGAAAATAGTCGGATATATCATTGTCCTTGAGTCGCTTTTCATGTTTCTTTCGGCGGCTGTCGCCAATTATTTCCAAGGGACGGATGTGCAAGCCATTTTAGTCTCTGCCGGTATTACCCTCGTTTCCGGCATCGGAATGGTACTGTTTACGGGTTTTAAACGGAATACGATTATCGGCAAAAAGGAAAGTTACTTAGGTGTTGCTCTGAGTTGGATTTTATTTGCTCTTTTTGGCGCGCTACCGTTTTATATCGGTGGCGTTACTCCTTGTTTTACAGACGCCTTTTTTGAATCCATGTCGGGAATTACGACTACCGGAGCAAGCATTTTGACAAATATTGATGCGGTTCCCAAAGGCTTATTATTTTGGCGAAGCATTACCCAATGGTTGGGCGGCATGGGAATTATCGTTTTCTCCTTAGCTTTGTTGCCCTTGTTGGGAGGAGAAGCCGCCCAATTGTTCGATGCGGAATCGTCGGGACTCACCCACGACAAGTTCCGGCCGCGGGTTACCCAAATGGCTAAAAGGTTGTGGGGGATTTATTTGCTGTTTACTTTTTTAACCATTGTTCTTTTGTGGGCCGGCCCCATGCAACTTTATGATGCAGTCTGTCATGGATTTACAACTATTTCCACCGGCGGATTCTCCACAAAACAGGCGAGTATTTCCTATTGGAATTCTACTTATGTAGAATCTGTGATAATCGTCTTCATGATTGTCGGAGCCATTAGTTTTCCCTTACTCTATTCTTTATTATCGAAAGGAGATTTCAAAAAATTCATCAAAGACGAAGAATTGCGGTGGTTTACGGCGATTATTTTCGTAGCTTTCCTGATTGTAGGAGCCGGGTTAATTATAGGTAAAGATTATGATTTTCTCCATTCCCTTCGTAATTCCCTGTTTCAAGTTGTTTCGGTTATTACTACCACCGGGTTTTCCACAGGGGATTTTTCCGCTTGGGGGCCTTTTTATTTGATTGTCTTTCTGTTTCTAATGGTTGTTTGCGGATGTGCAGGCTCTACGAGCGGCGGTTTGAAAGTCGTTCGCACCGTGGTATTGGCTAAAAATACGGTGAATGAATTTGAGCGGCTGATTCATCCCCGGGCCATTATTCCTGTCCGGTTAAACGGGACGGCTTTGTCTTTCGGAGTCGTTCAGCGGTTGCTGGCTTTTGCTTTTTTGTATATCAGCATTATTTTTGTGAGCTGGGGCGTTTTGACATTTGCGGGAGTCCCTTTTGTTGAAGCCTTAGGAGCTTCTGTTTCAGCCATCAGCAATGTAGGTCCGGGCTTTGGCGCACTTGGCCCTGCCGGTTCTTATACCGAAATATCGTTGTTTGCCAAATGGTATTTATCCTTCCTGATGGTCATCGGCCGTTTGGAGATATTTACTATCCTCATCCTCTTCACCCCCGGCTTCTGGAAAAAATGAAACTAAAAACTAAGAACTAAAAACTAAAAGTTGGCTTGCGCCTGTTACTTAAACTTTCCAGGTTTTAAAAACCTGGAAAGTTTTTAAATTCGCTAATTGCATGCTTTGCGCAATTTTTAGTTTTTAGTTCTTAGTTTTTAACTCTCTATCGGATGATGAATTTTCGTACGACTCCGCCTAATTTGAAGATGTAGATGGCTTTGGGGAGATTTAATTCGTAGGTTCCTTCGCTTGACGTCATTTCTATCTGGTGAACTTTATTTCCCAAAATTGAGATGATTTCTACTTTTGTACCGGCAGTAGCGTTTTTTATGTATAAAATATTATTGACTACGTTCAACTCGGGAAGAAGCGTTTCTCCAGTCACAATTATCCGCTCTTTTTTGTCCTGTGCCAAAAGAGGAGTGTGTATTGAGAATGTCAATAACAATGTAACTATGAGTAAAACGCTCTTCATATTATACATTTTGCCAATTACACTACAAAAGTAATGTTTTTGTTTGATAATCCGCTTATTTTGAGTTTTTTTTAAGATATTTTTAAAAATCGGGATTATCCTTGTTATATTATGGGATTGCGGTGCAAGTTCAATTAAAAAATACTATCTTTGCAGAGAAAAAGATGTAACATTATGACGGAACTTATATTAAAAAGCAGGATTCCCCGCCCGAAACAAGAAAATCGTAAGCAAATCGCAAGAGAAAAGCACATTGCGGAGTTTAAGGAAGCCATTCGGGAAACCGAGGCGATGGTTAAGGACATTCGGCTTAATGGAACGAAAGGGTACCAAACGATGGATGAATTTCTGAAAACACTTTGATAATGGCGATAGAAATTATTCCTTCCGATAAATTTAAAAAGTCGTTCAAGCGGCTTTATAAAAAATACCATTCTCTAACTGCCGATTACGAAGAATTTGAAAAAGAACTTCGTGAAAATCCAAAGACAGGTGATGATTTGGGTGGCGGTTATCGCAAAGTACGATTGGCTATTCAGTCGAAGAACAAAGGAAAAAGCGGCGGCGCTCGCATTATTACTTATGAGCTTTGCTTGAAAACCACCGAAGACACTATCGTTTTGGTAGATATTTACGACAAAAGCGAACGCGAAACCATGCCGGAATGGGAATATAAAACCACTATTCAAAATTTCTTACTAAGTGAATTATAAATATTTCCTCCAGTAAAACATGGAGGGTTCGGTTTCTTCAAATCCCAGACTTTTATACAAATTTTGTGCGGCGCCGTTATCTTGCCTTACTTCAAGACTTATCCGGCTGCCGGAACATTTTTCTGCTTCGTTGATTACCGCATTCATCAGTTGCCGCCCGATTCCTTTTCCCCGGTATTCTTTCAAAACGAAAACATCGTGAATATTAACCATCGGCCGGGCGGTGAAAGTAGAGAAATTTTCAAAAGCCGTCAATAATCCGACAAAATTATCATCGGTTTCAGCAAGCAAAACAATGGATTTCGGATGATTTTTCAATCCTTCCACCAACCGAAGTTGTTCCGGTTTTGACAAAGGCTTTCCGCCGCCCATTTCATCGTTTATGTAACTGTTTATTAAAGAAGCAATTGCTTGCAGATGTACCGGATTGGAATAATCACAAAGCGTTATATTAATTGTTGTCATAATGAAAAATTACATTCCAAGTGCAATAGAGGCATCTATATTTAATTTTTTGCTAACATTTCGAGCAATAGAAAGTGTTGGTTCACTTTTTCCAGATAAAATTTCGCTGACACGAGAAGGGCTGATACCTATCATTTCCGATAAACTACGCTGGGTTAAATTCATTTCGTACATACGAAGTTTAATAACATCTGCTAAAGACGGTTTTTTTACCGGATAATGCTCTTTTTCATAAGCAACCACTAAATCAGTGAGAAAATCAAGTTCTATAAAATTTTTATCTGTTTTAGGCGTATTATCGTCAACTATCTCCACCAATTCATCTATTCTTTGTATGATTGCTTCATATTCCAATTCGTTAACTATCATTTTCATAACCTTATATTTTTGAACAATCTTTTAATTTACTGTATTCTGCATGAGTTCCAATAAAGCGAATATAAACTATTTTAGGCACAAATAATATCAAAGCGATTAATCTGTACGAATTTCCCTTTATGTTAAAAACATATCGTTTATTTCCAACGGAATCTACGCTATTAAATACGGCCTTTATATCTGCAAAGCAATTCCATTCACTTTGCTCCGTTTTTTCAAACCAATCATTTAATGCAATTTCTGCGTCGGCATGGTTTTGTGTATATTTGGTAATTGTTTTGTGCGTTATTATTCGCATACTTTTTATAATTTGGCACAAATATACAAACAATATTCTAAATAGTAAAATATTATTCTATAAATCAGAAAAAAACAATGACCTTGAGTAATTTATTTCGTATTAAAAAATTTAGGTTTGAATGTCAGCATCACGAATGCCCATTGCGGGAAATGCGTGTCAAGACCCACTTGTTTTTTGAGAATATCCGTTTGTTCGTTTTTGAAATAGGCGCTCCAGCCTCCTTGTATGGCTAATTGGGGAGAAATTGTATAATTAGCGGTGAAATCAATTTCCGAACCAATTGATTTTTTAGGAGTATCCGGCAATTCTTTCGCCACAGCAAACGAGTGGAAAACGGCGTTAACATCGAATTTTACATTCGGCTTAAAAGCTACTCCTCCGTATCCATCCCATAAACCCTGTGCGGGTAGCGTTGTCCAATATTCCATCGAACCGTTGAAAGCGTGGTTGCTTCCATATAATTTGTTGAATGTTTTGTCTTTTCCTTTTTGAACGTCTTCTGTGCTTGTACCCGAAAAATAATCGCAACCGGCCAATAGGCTCCATACATTATTGATTTTGTACTGAGCATTCAATGCCAATAAATAAGCGTTGAGAGGGTGGTTGACGGCATCGTGTCCGAATTGATAATAGACTGTAGCATAAAAAGAAACCGGAATGTCTTTGTTTTTTAATCCTACGTTTCCACCGAGGGTATTGCGATAAGCTTTTTTATTGATTTCGGCATCCGTTGTACCGTAATCCAACACGTCATTCAGTCCAATCGCACTGAAATCCAGCTGGCCGAACGATTTGCCGAACCAGATGTAAGTAAGGGCTTTATAACTCCGGGCTACGTTATATATTTTTTCGTAATCATTGTCGCTGCTATTGTTCCAGGCGCTTCCCAAGTGAAGTTTAAATTGCCCGGGCAATTCATATTTCAATAAAAGCAAATCGTGGGCATTTCCGGTATTACTCCAGTTGGAGACGGTAATCAACCGTTTGTCGTCATATTCTATTGCCTGGCGTCCCAGGGTTACCGAAAATTCCGGTAAAACCCTATAACTTCCCCAAGCTTCAAAAACGCCCAACGAGTTTTTTGTGTTATTAACGCCGGTTTCGCCATACATGCGGGAATCCTGCAAAGTGATTTTTGCCTTTACTTTATCGTCTGCATAATCCAACTGAATGCGAGTCCGGAGACCTTCCACCGCCGTACCCGACAACGTGTCGGCAAGCGGACTTTTGAAGCCGTCCCTGTATTCGATTCGGGAACGTACTTCCCCGTCAATTCTGACGCTTTGCCCGCTTATAGTAAGACTCTGTAATAAAAATAATAAAACAATACGGCTAAACGTAATTTTTTGGCTCATTACGATTTAGTATTGTGTAAATGATTTGGATGCAAAGTTCATTACTTCAGGCAGTTCCATTCGCCAATATGTCCAGGTATGCGCGCCGTCTTTTACGCGGTATTCATGAGGAATTTCCTTGTCCCTGAAAAGAATGTGCAGTTCGCTGTTGTCCCGGTACAGGAAATCATCATCCCCACAACTGACGTACCAACGCACTTTTTTGATTTTATCCAAAGTTTCAGGAGAAGCGTTGGCGAGGATACTGTCCACGTTGTAATTGGTTTTATACTCATCCAATTGTTTCTCAGTCGCTTTTGTTTTTTCCCGAAGCCAGGCGCCGGTTGTGGCGCTCAATGGAGCTGCAGCGGCAAACACTTCCGGATGGTGCAGTGTGTAGTAAATCGTACCTCCGCCACCCATGGACAGGCCGGAAATAGCGCGGTATCGTTGGTCACTCCGGGCGCGGTATGTTTTTTCGATATGCGGGATCAGTTCCTTAAAAAAGAAATCCTCGTAATTGAAACTTCCGTCCGGCTGGTTGAAATAACCGCGTACTTGGGTATTGGCGTCCGGCATCACGATGATCATGGGCGCCGCCTTTCCTTCGCTAATCGCTTTATCGGCAATGTGTTGCACCTGTCCAAATTGCACCCATCCGGTATGATCATCCCCGCTTCCGTGGAGAAGATACAAAACGGGATAACTTTGGTCGGTTTCCTCATAACCGGGAGGGAGATAAATCGCGTAATTACGCTCCATTTTCAGGATGTCACTTTTGATTTTACGGGTTTCAAAAACCTGGCTTTTTTGTGCCGATACGACCAATATTCCACTAATCAATAGAATAGTTGTTAATAGTAGATGTTTCATGTGTTCTTTTTTATTTGCGTGTGTAAAAATAATAACTTTTTAGACAATGAGCAAAAAAAAGGAACTTCACTTCGAATTTCGAGTAAAGTCCCTTTCAAAATCTATTTGAATAATACAATTTACAGAGTGGTTTCGCCTTCTGTTTGCGGCGCTTGTGTTTCTGTTTCTTCTTCTGCCGGTGGTTCCGGTTTGAAAAAATCTTTGCTGACTACTTCTTCAAACGTATTCAGAGGCATGTAAAAACGGACGTCTTTCCCGGTCTTGATAGCCTCCCGGATGAAAGTAGAAGATATTTCAATCTTGGGCGCCCCTTTGCAAAGGCGTACATTCGGATGATTGATAAAAATACGGTCGGAGCCTCTCCTCGGGTAAATCAGTATCTTGAAGTTTTTCAAAATCAACTGGTAATCCTTCCAACGGTGGAAAGTGGCCCAATTGTCTGAACCGATAATTAACTCAAACGTATCTTCGGGATACGTTACCCGCAACTTTTGCAGCGTGTTGATTGTGTAAGAGGGCTGCGGCATATTCCATTCGATAGTCGAAATATAGAATTTTTCATACCCTTTTACTGATTTTTCAATCAATTCCAACCGAAATTCCTGATCCAGCAAATCACCTTTTTTCTTTAGTGGGTTTTGTGGTGAGATTAGAAACCAGATTTGATCATATTCTTCATATTCGGCAAGATAATTCGCTATTGCCAAGTGTCCCACGTGTACCGGGTTAAACGATCCCGGAAAAATTCCAATTTTCATGTGTTACGTTTTTATAAATTTGTTTATAGTTTGTATTGTTTTTTTTTTCGCGTTCTCTAAATCGTCATTTACAATGACTTCATCGTATCTGGATGCCAGGTTAAGCTCGTAAGCCGCCTTGGATATCCGGTCTTTGATCACTTCGGGGGAGTCGGTTCCCCGCTTCTCCAGTCGTCTTTGCAATTCTTCGATGGAGGGTGGTTGAATAAAAATAAGTAATGCATCGTCACCATATTGTTTTTTTATGTTCAGTCCTCCGGCTACATCGACATCTAAAATCACATTTTCCCCCTTTTCCAATTTATTTTCGACTTCCGATTTCAATGTACCGTAAAAACGGTCGGGATATACTTCTTCGTATTCGAGGAAATCATTTTTTTTTGATTTTCTCCCTGAATTGGTCCGGTGTCAGGAAATAATATTCCACTCCTTCCTGCTCAGCGCCGCGGGGAAGCCGGCTTGTAGCAGAGATTGAAAACTCCACTGGGAGTTTTTCGCTCAGAATATGATTGATAATTGTTGACTTTCCCGAACCTGACGGTGCGGAAAGAATAATTAACTTTCCCTTTTTCATAACTAATAACTAAAAACTAATAACTAAAAACTAAAAACTAAAAGTTGGCTGACGCCTGCTTGTTGCCGCGCTTCGCGCAACTTTTAGTTTTTAGTTATTAGTTTTTAGTTCTTAACTCATAATACGTTCAATATTTGTTCTTTCACTTGTTCCAATTCATCTTTCATTTGAACGACTATTTTCTGCATTTCTGCATGGTTGGATTTGGAACCCAGCGTATTGACTTCACGACCAATCTCTTGTGTGATGAAACCCAATTTTCGTCCCTGGCTTTTTTCCGTATCCATTGTTTCCAGAAAATATTTGAGGTGATTCCCCAAACGTGATTTTTCTTCGTTCACATCCAATCGTTCAATATAATAAATCATTTCCTGCTCGAAGCGATTTTCATCATAAGATGTCAGATCCAGTTTTTTTATCGTATCCGCCATGCGTGTTTTAATTTTTTCTACACGTTCGGCATCGTACTGTTCTATTTCCTGTAAAAGGCCTGCTATTGCATGGATTTTCTTCCGGAAAACCTGTTCAAGCATGGCCCCTTCCTGTTTCCGGAAAGCGTTGAATGTTTTCAAGGCTTCTCCTATTGTCTCTTTTACCGATTCCCATTCGTTTTCGTTTACTTCGGCCACCTCTGTTTTAATTGTTTCCGGCAGACGAAGGATAACAGAAAACCAATTTTCCGGCGGATTGATATTCAATTTTCCGGCGATATTTTGGATCTGTTCGTAATAACTTTCAACCGCACTCTGGTTGATTTGGGAGGAAATATTTGTATCTATATGTTCAAGGGCTATAAGAAAATCCACTTTTCCCCTTTCGATTTCCTGGGAAAGAAGGGTTCGGATTTCTAATTCTTTTTCACGGTAAACGCTTGGGATACGTGCGCTTAAATCCAATTGTTTACTGTTGAGGGACTTTATTTCTACGCTTATTTTTTTATTGGGAAGTTCTGTTACTGCTTTCCCAAAACCAGTCATTGATTGAATCATCTATTGAATTGTTTTTGCAAAAGTAGCTTTTTTATCTAAATAAATGAATAACTTTGTTGTCAAAATTCGATTTTTATTTAAA
>JAISKT010000322.1 GCA_031261295.1 Candidatus Symbiothrix sp.
TCTTCATTGAATTTATTAATTTATTAATATTTGATTTTTCAAGTAAGAATAAAGACAATAAGTATCTTAAGTATCTTAAATATCTTAAGAAGCTTAAGATACTTATAGTTGCCTTTACCTTATAAGAGTAGCGGACAAATTCAATAACTAAAAAATGAGAGGGAAAAAATATTGAATAGAACTGCCCGCTAATATCATTATCTATGGGGATTTATCATACAATAAATATGTTTATTGCTTCCAAGTCCCTGTGAAGCGGTTATTTAAAATAAAAAAACGTGGGACTTAACTTTATCCGTGTTCAAGGTTTTCGACGACCCACACATACGAATAAGTTATGCCCACGATTACTCGTGAGTGCTAACTAACTTATCCTTGTATGTGTAAAAATTGTCGAAATTTTGAACACAAGAATAAAAGCTAACGCTTTTTCTTTTAATGAATTATGTCTTTATATAATGCTTTCTATTTTGTAATAAAAACTTTTTTCGTTTATTTAATTGGCAAAAGTAATATTTTTTTCTATACAAACCAAGGAATTTCCAAAAATTAACGTTGCCCTCTTAACTTTGTAGCACCTATTTTATCCGGTTGCTTATGAGCTTATTTTGATTTTTTTTCAATCATATAAGCAATAAATAGTCCCAAGCCGCCAAAAATGGTTATAAAGGAGAAATACAAAATAAATTGGGTTTGTTCTATTTGATGACGTACATGCCAATTACCCATATCTCTACCGTTAAAAGAGTCAAACATACCGTATTGAATGAAAAAAGCAATCACACAACCCAAGCCAACACCAATCAGCAATAAGGCTACTCTCAAAGGCCAGGAACCGTAATCTTGCCGGCCAAAGGTAATTGCCGGCAAATTAATAGAACCGCCCGGTTCACTGTTATTCAGAAAAGCGGGAAGTTTTTCAATAATCGCCATCCGCTCTTTCCGCTTTACAAACAGCTCAAATAATTTGTAAATACCCAATACAACGAAACCCACCACACAAATAGCTGTAATATTCATAATCTTTATTTATTAAAAAAGTTAATACTCAGATTTTTATTCACAACCATTTGACGCAAATTATCCCCAACGGTTACACTTATTCTTTTCATTTTTTTTTCATTCTTTTCATTTCTTTCATTAATTTTGTAACCAAGTCCTTCATCCGGCGTCTAACAAAATATGAAAAGCGTCAATGACCTCTTTTATGTACAGCGGATAAAAGCCGGAGATACCCGCGCTTTTACCGGTATTGTACATAAATATCAACGGATGGTCTTGACAATTGTCCTGAAATTGGTTGAAAACAGGGAAGACGCGGAAGATATTACTCAGGAAGTGTTTATGAAGGTATTCAAATCGCTGGGGCAATTCAAAGAAGAATCGGAATTTTCGACTTGGTTGTACCGTATTGCCTACAACACCACTTTGTCGGAATTGCGTAAACGGAAACTGTTTTTTACTTCCATCGATGATTATTCAGCCGCTCTGAATGAGCCGGTGGAGGAAGACTTGGAAAACCATACGACCGAAGAAAAGCTGCACTACTTGGACCAAGCCCTGAAACAACTCGCTCCGGATGACACATTTTTGATTACCTTATATTATATGGATAAACAAACGGTAGAGGCCATCAGTAAAATAAGCGGCATTTCCGTATCCAATGTGAAAGTGAAATTGCACCGCATACGGAAAAAATTAGCGTTGGAAATAAATAAATTAATGCAAGATGAAAACAGATAACGATATACAGGATAAATTACTGAATGATTTGTTTGGGGAAATGGTCTTGGAAACTCCTTCCGAAGGGTTTACCCAAAAACTACTGTTCCGGATCGAAAAAGAAGCGGCACGCGAAAAAAGAAAAGCCCGGTGGATGATTACCGGACAAATAGCCGCCGGAATCTGCAGCATTGTTTTGCTTCCCGGCTTGGCGCTTTATCTGTGTTCCCTGCTGTTTCCCGGTTTTTCCTATTCATTCACCTGGCCTCCAATGAAGGTTGAATTTGACCCGGTGATTTTTATCATCGGATTTCCTGTTTTACTCTTGTTAATCTTAGACACCTTATTCAGGAAACAGGCTCATTCCGGCAAGTGATGAACCGGAGCCCGAACCTGTAGCCGTTTTCACCAATTTCACCCCTATTGAAAATCAGTTTATCTACCCTCCGGTAAGCTAAAATAGATTAATATTGCATACGAAATGTATAAAAACAAAAGTAGTTAATCTAATAAATCAATAGTATTATGCAAAAAAACAAAAAAAGAGTAGGTCTTTTCATGATGCTTTTTTTCCTGTTTGTTTTTTGTAGCAACACCCTGAATGCGCAGCAAAAAACAATCTCCGGAACCCTGACGGAAGCATCGACCGGAGAGCCTGTAATCGGCGCAAGTATTCAGGTCAAAGGGACGACAATTGGTACCGCCAGTGATATTGACGGTCATTTCACGTTGAGCGTTCCGGACAATGCGAAAACATTAACGGTTTCGTACATCGGATTTTTAACCCAGGAATTACCGATTGATAAATCCACATTCAGTATTGTATTAAAGGAAAATACAACCGATTTGGATGAATTGGTGGTGATCGGTTACGGCACACAGAAAAAACGCGACCTGACCGGTTCCGTCAGCTCCGTAAGTGCAAAGGACATACAAGCGGTACCCGTTTCTACCATAGTGGAAGCCATGACGGGTAAGATGGCCGGGGTAACCGTACAGGCCACCGAAGGTTCGCCCGATGCGGAAATGATCATTCGCGTACGCGGAGGCGGCTCAATTACCAGCAGTAACTCGCCATTGTATATTGTCGATGGATTTCCTGTAAATTCGATCAGTGATATTGCAGCATCGGATATTGCCTCAATGGATGTGCTCAAAGATGCTTCTTCTACTGCTATTTACGGTGCGCGCGGTGCAAATGGCGTTATCATTATTACCACCAAAAGAGGCGAAGCAGGTAAAGTAACCGTGAATTATAATGCTTATTTAGGTTACAAGAAAATTGCCAAAACGATGAATGTGCTTAATCCTTACGACTATGCTTCGTGGCAATACGAGCGGGCCATGTTGCTGGAAAAGCCGACCCAATACACGAAATTTTTTGGTAATTACCAGGATATGGACATGTACAGAGACTTTGAAGGAAATAATTGGCAAGACCTCACCTTTGGTAGAACCGGTCATACATTCAACCAGAATTTAAGTATCAGCGGAGGTAGTGATGTATTAAAATATCAATTCAACTACAGCCATATTGACTCGAAGGAAATAATGCAAATGTCTGATTATAAAAGGGATAATTTATCTTTGAAATTAAACAGTAAGCCTCATAAAAGAGTAGATTTAGATTTTTCGGTACGTTGGTCTCAAACGGTTGTGGATGGTGCCGGTGTAACGGAGCAAAATCAGAATTCTTCCGCAGACTCACGTCTGAAACACGCGGTGGCCTATACTCCTATTCCTGTGCCCAATCTTGGCTCTGACGATGATGAGTTTGACCCAGCCAGTTGGTTGAAAAATCCGATAACTGCTTTAAAAGAAGACGACCGCTATCAAAAACGCAACAATCTTAATTTGAATGGTGGCGCCTCTTGGGAAATAATCGACAATCTTAAATTAAGAACGGAAGTCGGTTTAGATCAATACAATAACCGGAGTAACCGGTTTTATGGAGCGAATACTTATACCGCAAAAAATAATGCCGCCTATTCGGAAATGCCTATGGTTGATTTCTCTGCTCAATCCCGTAATTCATTACGCAATACAAATACGTTGTCGTACAAATTCGATAAGTTATTGCCTGCAGACAATAATTTGAACTTATTGGTCGGACAAGAACTATTGGTGACACACAACGAAACGTTGCTGAATACGGTTCAAGGCTTCGACCCAAGTTTTGACCTTGATTTAGCCACCAGACTTTCGGCCAGTGGAGTTCCGATGACGATTAAAAATACCATTGCTCCCGACGATAAGCTTTCATCTGTCTTTGGTCGTTTGAATTACGATTATGCCGGAAGATATTTATTGGCCGCTACGTTCCGTGCAGACGGTTCTTCCAAATTCGCACGCGGACACCGTTGGGGCTATTTCCCATCGGTAAGCGCCGGTTGGCGTGTCAGTGGTGAATCTTTTATGGAAACCACTAAATCCTGGTTGTACGATTTGAAATTGCGGGCAAGTTACGGTACTGTCGGTAACAACAATATCCCATCCGGATCGTTGGAACAACTTTACACTCCGGTAACCGGTAATTCGCTTACTTGGATCAATGGCTATAAATCCATGTGGAATCCAAGCAAAACAATGGCCAATCCGGATCTGAAATGGGAGACAACTATTACCCGCAATATCGGTCTTGATTTCTCTTTCTTTGGCGATGGCCGCCTAAACGGTACGGTTGAAGCTTATCTGAATACAACCAAAGACCTGTTGATTCTTTTCCCGATGGCCGGAACGGGCTACGATGATCAATATCAGAATATCGGAGAAACCCAAAATAAAGGGGTTGAAATAACACTGAATTATACAGCGTTGAATAAGAAAAATTTCGGATTGAATTTAGGTTTTAACATTGGCTTCAATAAAGGTCGCATTAACAGTCTGGGAGGTCTGGATGTGATTTCCGGAGATGCAGTTTCGACCAGATGGGCAAGTACTGAAATCGGTCAGGATTTTATTGTAAGAAATAGAGGCGTGGTCGGCGAAATGTATGGTTACCGGAATGACGGACGCTATGAAGTGAGCGATTTCGATTGGGATGGAACCAATTGGACTTTGAAACCGGGTGTAGTAAATAGCAAAGAGGTAATTGGTACTTTGCGGCCGGGTTCCATGAAATTAAAAGATTTGGACGGAGATAATAACGTGACAGCAGCTGATCGTGAAGTGATTGGCAATGCGAATCCGCTCCACACCGGCGGTTTTAATCTCAACGCCCGTGTATATGATTTCGATTTAACCGCTTCTTTCAACTGGAGTTATGGTAATGACGTATATAATGCCAATAAAATAGAATGGACATCGACAGCTGAAAAATATAACTCCCGGAATATGCTAACCATCATGGAAAGCGGAAAACGTTGGACGGACTTAGACCTAGCCACAGGTACTATAGTGAACGATCCGGAAACATTGGCTACCATGAATGCCAATACGACCATGTGGTCGCCGCTAATGAGACAGATGGTCTTTTCAGATTGGGCAGTTGAAGACGGTTCTTTCCTTCGGTTGAATACCTTGACCTTGGGTTATACATTGCCGAAACACCTAAGCCGCAAATTTTATGCGGATCAGTTACGGGTTTATGCTTCGGCATACAATGTATTTTGCCTGACAAATTATTCGGGCTTCGACCCCGAAGTTTCCACTCGTCGTAATACCATGTTGACACCAGGTGTAGATTATTCTGCATATCCGAAAAGTCGTCAATTTGTATTCGGAATTAACTTAACATTCTAAAAATATAAATTATGAAACATATATCATTAATAATTTTGACATTCGCCGCAATGTTTACATTCGGTAGTTGCGATGACTTTTTGGATGCACCAAGCAAATCATCCATGGACGAATCGGTAATCTATTCAACTGAAGCGTTTGCACAACAATCACTTGGCGGTATCATGGTTTCCTTTGCTGAAACCAATTCCTATCGCGGACGGTACCTTCCCTATTATGGTATTAATACCGACTGTGAAATCATCAACTCTTATACAGATGTTGGAGGCACGAAATGCCGTGTGGCAAATTACAATACACGTACCTCAAGTGCGGACGTTATGGAAACGGCACCTACTTGTTGGGCTAAATTTTATGAGGGAATCGAACGCGCCAATATGGCTATTCGTGGATTACGTACTTACGGCGATGTGAAAAACCGCCCCGAAATGGCACAAATTCTTGGTGAAGCCCTTACGTTAAGAGCCATTCTATACAACGATTTACTGAAAGCATGGGGTAACGTTCCTGCTCGTTTTGAGCCGATCAATAGCGAAACACTTTATGTCCCAAAAACGGAAAGAGACGAAATATTAACACAACTGCTTGCTGACCTCGATGAAGCGGCCGGCTATTGCGCTTGGCCCGGAGATACCAAAGCCACAGAATCTCGCGAACGTATCAATAAGGCTTTTGTAAAAGGACTTCGCGCCAATATAGCATTGGTTGCTGCCGGATATTCGGTACATTTGGACGGGCAATATCGATTAAGCAATACTTTCAATCAACAGGAATTGTACGGAATTGCCAAACAAGAATGTTTGGATGTTATCAATAGTCAAAAAGTTCGTTTGTTAGATTTTGAAGACGTATTTAAGAAATATTATTGCGGCGAAGATTTTACGGCTGCCAATAATGAAATCCTGTGGGAAATTCCATTTTCCGACGGTCGTGGTCGTGTAATCTACAATCTGGGCGTAAAGCACACAAATACAGATAAATATACAAGTCAAGCTCAAGGTGGTAGCAATGGACCTAATCCTACAATATTTTATGATTACGAAAAAGAAGATGTTCGCCGCGATGTGACATGTGTTCCTTACGAATGGACGGATGGAAAACAAGTACCTACCAACTTGAATAAATGGTATTTCGGAAAATTCCGTTACGAATGGCTACATCGCGAGGTTAGTAATTCTGACAACGATGGTTTGAATTGGCTTTATATGCGTTATTCTAATGTCCTTTTGATGGCAGCTGAAGCCATTAATGAGCTGGACGGAGCAAGTGCTGCAGCACCTTATTTCCGTCAAGTGCGCGAAAGAGCCTATCCAAACAATCCCGAAAAGGTGGAAGCTTATATGGCAAATATTACCGGCAAAGAAAAGATGTTTAATGCCATTGTGGATGAAAGAGCCTTGGAATTTTGCGGTGAAATGTATCGCAAAGCCGACTTGATTCGTTGGAACTTGCTTACCGAAAAAATGGAAGAGAACAAAATCAAGCTGCAACAGCTTTCGGCACGCGCTGGGAAATATGCTTATTTGCCGCAAAAAATTTATTACAAAACTGCAGCTGATGGTGAAACGGTTATTATCTATGGCCTTAACTTTGGCGATACAGATGGTATCGGTGAGTCGTTGCGCTATCCATCCAACAAAGGTTGGAAAATGTTCAGCGATGACGATGCCAATAACGAAGCAAAGAAAATTTGGAATTGCCTCTTTATGCGTGATCCGAAACTTCAACCCTATTGGCCTATCTTTGATGTGGATGTTGCGAACAGTAACGGTTCACTGAATAATGACAATTATAATGCTCCTACAAATTAATCTTTTTAAAAATTAAAATATGAAAAATATATTCAAATACGGATTTTTTTCTGTTTTGACGCTCGTAGGCATCCTATCCTGCGAAGATAGAGCGGAAGAGATAGATAATGTCAATTATCCGCGCCCGTTTTCGCCCACAAACATAAAGGCGGAAATTACCAATCAAACAGATGTGTCGATTAAATGGGATGAAGTAGATAACGCCATTTCTTATGTAACAGAACTTTATAGTAACGACTCATTGGCTTTCGCTCCGGATGCTTTGACACAAACACGGGAGGTTATTCCAGTTGATATACCGGTTCATTTTTTGGACTTGGAAAAGAATATCCGGTATTCGATACGTGTGAAAGCTATCAAAGCAGACGGTACGGAATCTAAATGGGAAGGCATTACCTTCAAAACAGAAGAAATAAAAGTAAAAATCACCGAATGGAATTTTTCGGAAGGTGAATTGAACGAAGCGGCACAAACGCTCGGCTCAAACACTACTTTTGAAGACGTTAAGGTTATCAATGGTTTAACGATTCATGCTGCGAGCGGTAAATCCATGCGCTTTACGCAATATGCTGCAGCCGAAGTAGATGGATACGACTTTTCGTGGTATCTCGACTTGCAAGGCGGTGGAACAGCTTATGATGTAGAGCCAAGAAACCGCTGTGTTTCGTTTGAGGTAACGGAGCCCTGTATTATTACCATCTATGCCAATGCAGCAGTCGGACGTACCCTTGAAGCATTCACGACTACCGGAGTTATCGGCACATTGGCAGTAAACGACAAGGCGCAACCTGCAACCAAAATGTTAATCAACTGGACCGGCGGAAAAGAACGCATTTATGTACGTTCTCAAAGTTCCGGACTTAATCTCTATCTGATTCGTGTGGCGGTAGGTGAAGTATATATTCCCAATACGGTTTCGGATTTGACTAGATTGACCGTAAGCGAAGGAACCCTGACGCCTGCATTTAGCGGCAGCACCTACGATTATACGATTAATGTACCTTACAGCACCCAGTCGGTTACGTTTACACCTACATTGGGACACGCCAAACAAACCATCAACGGCAGTTTGACGGCAAACCTGACCGCAGCTGAAACCAATCACAGCATTGAAGTAGTGGCGGAAGACGGAACGACAAGTTCAACCTACACGTTCAAAATCATTCGTGAAACGGAAAGAAGCATAGATGCCACCCTCAAAACGCTGGTTATTACCGGTGGCGGCGATTGGAATCCCGCGTTTTCGCCCGATGTGACAAGTTATGTATATACAATACCGAATGAGCTTACTTCGGTGACGATTACAGCAACAGCTAATCACTCTTACGCAACTGTTGGCGGTAGCGGAAATACGTACAGCGATTTGCAGGTAGGCAATAACGGGCCTTACACCATTTCCGTAATTGCCGAAAATAATTCGATCGTAAAAACCTATTCCGTAACGGTTAAAAGAGAATTACCGGCAGTGGGTAACAACGATAAAGACTGGAATTTCTCTGAAGCGCCCTTTGGAGAAGTAATCGAATACAGTACTGAAATAACGCTGGATGATTTGACTTTGATTCCGGCTTCCGATAAAACCATCAAATTTACCGCCAATAATAAATCGATGGACGGATTTTCGTTTACACACCGGCTTCAATTACAAGGTAGCGGCAGTACTACCGCCAATGCGTTGAAATTTGCAGTGACCGGCGCTTGTAAAATAACTGTTTACGGTATGGCAGCAAACAGTTCGGCGACTGACCGGCCGTTAATCATCAGCGACGGAACAACCGAATTGTTCAGTGAAGTATTGCTTGGCGATGTCATTTACAAGAAAGAATACGATTATACGGGCGGAGCCGGAGATTTGTATATTTATTCCGGTAATAGCGGTCTCAACTTGTACATGATTCGGGTAGCTTATCCTTAAATAAAACATTTTTATGAAAAACTGTTTTTCCTTGCTTGTTTTATCTCTCCTATGCAATCTAACGTTTGCACAGGAGCGACCGCTGGCTTTTCCCGGTGCGGAAGGTTTCGGACAATACACCACCGGCGGTCGCGGCGGAAAGGTGTTGTTCGTTGAAAACCTGAATGATAGCGGGGAAGGAAGTTTACGGAAAGCCATAAAATCAAAAGGGCCCCGGACGATTGTGTTCCGTGTATCGGGAACAATTTTCCTTGAATCCGAATTGACGATTACGAATGACAGCATCACCATTGCCGGGCAAACAGCGCCCGGTGATGGTATCTGTATTGCCAATTATCCGGTAAAAGTCAAAGCCGATAATGTCATTATCCGTTACATACGATTCCGGTTGGGCGATAAATCGAGTGCGCAAGACGATGCCTTAGCAGGCAGCCGTCAAAAAAATATCATCATCGACCATTGTTCCATGAGTTGGAGTACCGATGAATGCGCCTCGTTTTACGACAATGAAAATTTCACCTTGCAATGGTGCATTTTGTCCGAAAGCCTGTGCAACAGTGTACACGAAAAAGGGGCACACGGTTACGGAGGCATTTGGGGCGGAATGAAAGCCAGTTTTCATCATAACCTGTTGGCGCATCACAGCAGCCGCAACCCGCGTTTTTGCGGAGCGCGTTATCACGAAGCTACTAAGGAAACGGAAATCGCCGATTTTCGCAATAACGTTATCTACAATTGGGGTTACAATAGCAGTTATGCCGGCGAAAACGGGAAATACAATATGGTAAACAATTACTATAAACCCGGCCCGGCTACAAAAGAAAAGGTGCAACACCGGATATTGGAAGCCTGGCAAAGTGAAGACCACAACGGTTTTCATGATTTCGGAAAATTCTACATTACCGGCAACATCATGGCCGGCAATGCGGAAGTAACCGCCGATAATTGGAAAGGTGTGGATTATTTGCCGTTGAAAGGGGATACTGCTCGTCATTGCGAGGGCAACGCCCGAAGCAATCCAAAAGATAGCAATGGATTGCTTCACTACGTTCGCAATGACGTTCCGTTTGATTATACAATTCAAACGCAACAGACTGCACAGCAAGCCTACGAAGCGGTATTACAACAAGCAGGCGCCGGTTTGGTACGTGATTTAATTGACGAACGTATTCTGAATGAGGTACGTACAGGAACGTTTACCTACGGCGATAAGGGAATCATTGATTCACAGACAGACGTAGGCGGATGGCCTGAATTAACCTCGCTTCCGGCGCCGGTAGATACGGATAAAGACGGTATCCCCGATGCTTGGGAAGAGGCCAACGGACTCAATAAAAAGAATGCAAAAGACGGTAATTTATATACCCTCAGTCCGGTTTATACCAATTTGGAAATGTATTTGAACAGCATTGTGGGTGTGGGTGAAATATGTTTTGACCCGACATTAGACGGGTATGCTTATAAATCTTTGTACAATGATCTTCCTTTTGATATGCCGCAAATTCAAAAACCGGTATTCCCGGCCAATGAAATCAATATTTTGCAACAGGGCGGCGTAGGGGACGGTGTGACTTTGAATACGCAGGCTTTTGCCGATGCCATGCAAGCGTTGTCTGAAAAAGGCGGCGGTACACTGCATATTCCCAGCGGAATTTGGTACACCGGTCCGATTGTTTTTCGGTCCAACATTAATCTGCATTTAGAAAAAGGAGCGCTGATTCTTTTTACGGATGATAAAGAAGCTTATCCCTTGATAAATACTTTTTTTGAAGGCCTGGAAACCCGGCGTTGCCAATCACCTGTTTCGGGACGCAATCTGGAAAATATTGCGATTACGGGAGAAGGCACGATCAATGGCTCCGGAGAAGCCTGGCGCCCGCTGAAAAAAGCCAAAGTCACCGAAAAACATTGGAAAGAAGTCGTAAAATCTGGAGGCGTATTGAAAGAAAAAGACTATTGGTTTCCTTCCGAAAGTTCGTTAAAAGGCGAAGCCTTAAGCGAATACAATCTCAATGTACCCGTCAGGGAATTGACAGAGGAGGAATGGTTGTCTATCAAAGATTTTTTGCGTCCGGTGATGATTAGCTTTATCGAATGTAAAAACGTACTGTTGGAAGATGTGCTTTTTGAAAATTCACCGAGTTGGAATATCCACCCGTTTATGTGTGAAAACCTGATTGTGGACGGTATCTTCGCCCGGAATCCGGCTTATGCGCAAAATGGTGACGGAATCGACATCGAATCGTGTAAAAATGTGATTGTGGTTAATTCGACTTTCGATGTGGGGGACGATGCAATTTGCCTGAAATCGGGAAAAGATGAAAACGGACGCAAACGGGGAAAACCCACGGAAAATGTCATCGTTGATAATTGCAAAGTGTTTAAGGGACACGGCGGATTTGTGGTCGGCAGCGAAATGTCGGGCGGCGTTCGCAATGTGTCCGTAAGCAATTGCCAATTTATGGG
>JAISKT010000351.1 GCA_031261295.1 Candidatus Symbiothrix sp.
TTAATATGCTTGGTAACAACTGAGCGTTCAACACCAAAAAGCGTGGCGATTGCTTTCTGTGTAAGCCACAAATTTTCTTGCTGTAACAACACTTCCACTTTTGGAGCATTATCGCCGTCTCTATAAATAACAACTTCGCGTCTTTCGCCTTCGTACAGCACTATCGGTTTTTTAGTGTTTTTTTTCATTTGCTAAAAAGTAATATAAAATTTCGGCAGTTTGCCGGAATTTCCGACAAACTGAATTTTCATCTTCTACACGCACAGCAATTCCGTTTTCACCGTTTTGTCTCGTAAAAACCAAAAAATCGGCGGTACTGTTTCTAATTTGAAGTTCCTTGCTCATCATACTCTTTTTTGTATTTTTCGACATCGTAAAGGTACTAAAAATATCTATAATATCTCCATCGCAATCCACGCACATGCTTCCGCATCCGCCAGCGCATGATGATGATTCCTCAAATCAAACCCGCAATACGCCGCCACCGTCTGCAACTGATGATTGGGCAATTTTTTCCCAAACATCCTCCGCGATGCCCGACAGGTACAATGAAACTCATAATCGGGATAATCCATTTGATACATCCGATATACCGCCCGCAAACAACCTTCATCGAAAGGACTGTTGTGCGCAACCAAAGGCAGTCCGGCAAGTTTCGGCGCTATCTCCGCCCAAACCCTTGGAAAAACCGGTTCCTTATCGGTATCTTCGGCAGTCAAGCCATGTATTTGCGTATTCCAATACGAATACCATTCCGGCTCGGGACGAATTAAACGGTAAATCTTTTCGGTAATTTGTCCGTCGCGCACAATGACTATGCCCACACTGCAAACAGAGGATGGGTATTGATTGGCGGTTTCAAAATCAATGGCGGCAAAATCGGTCATATCATTTATATAATTTGTTCATTTTCTTGGTTATAGCTGAAATTTCATCCCGAAACCATGCAGGTGAAAGGACTTCAATCTCGGCTCCATGCGATAAAAGTTCCTGCCGGAAATCGTAGGTGGGTCGTACGAAATACCGGAAAATGGAATATTCGTCCGTTGTACTTATTTCCTGTTGGGAATCATGTAAGGGTAAAGCATTAAAATATTTTCGTTTAGGTTCCGACACTTTAAGTTCTACGGTACAAGGGTCAATCTCTTCATCCACAATGATTCCAAAACTATCGTTAAAATAATCTTCCGGATTAAAATCGGGCGTTTCACATTGTGTATCGGTAACACGAAGGTTTTGAATACGGTCTAACGAATAAATACGCAGTGCATCGTAATACGAATTGTAAGCAAGCACATACCAGCGTTGTTTGAATATTTTCACGCAATAAGGTTCTATTTCAAAAGTATAAGATTCATCGCGCCAAAAACTTTGGTGAGTAATTTCGATTCGCAGTCCATCGCGCATGGCTTCGATAATCGGCGTTAGAAACTGCTGTCCGGAAGGAATCCGTTCAAAAAGGATACGATTTTTGAGTTTATGGCTTTCGTTGATAAGGTTGTTTACGGCAAAAGTATTCAATAGCCACGAACGCACACCGCCTTTTTCTATATCTTCCGTATTTTCAATGTAATACGTGTTGCCATTCCGCCTATTGCAATTGATGTTGATGTCAAATAACTGCTCGATGGCTATCCTGTGGTTGTGGAAGGTTCGCAAAGGAATTTCCTTGCCTTCGCTGTTGTCATTGCGCAACCACTTTTCGTTGATTTCCTCGAACGTGATTTTTCCGGCGCGATAGATGGTATCAACGAGCCAGATGTAGCGATTAAAAAGGTCTTTTGCCATACTTAATTATTTACAAACTGAAACATTATAAAACTTTGTTTTATTCATTCGCACTGACTGCCCACCCTTGGAATGAATATGACCGAAAATATGTATTTTGGGCTTAGCCTCCTCAACGAGTTCGCGTAAAATGGGGCAACCGAAAGGCGTTTCGTCTAATATTCCGGATGGAGCGCCATGCGTAATCAACACATCCATTCCTGCCGGCAACCAACTTACCCCATCCATCCAAGGGCGAACAGGTAAAACGTAAAAATGGATATCCTCCAAAATGATTTTGCCTTCGTCCATATAAATCACATTTTCAGGCGCCATTTTCTTTAGTATCTCCGGCTCCAAGCAAAGCGGAAAGGGCAAATCGTGATTGCCGGGAACGAATAATTTATTTTTCGCCGGAAGGGACGAAAACCAATCAAAGAAATCGGCTAATTGCCGTTCATCGCCACAATCGCAAGCATCGCCTGCAAAAACGATGGTTTCGATATTTTTGGGAATCACTACTTGGCGATGATTGCCATGGGTATCGGAGAAAGCAAAGATTTTCTTTTTTTCTCCCGAATGCGATTTGAGTTTTATTATCATGATTTTTACCTTTGATTTTGGGGCAAAGGTAAAAGTATGATATGCCAAAACACAGCATAAGCAGGGAAAATTCTAAAATAGCTACTGATTTGAATCTTTTTTTAATAATTCTTCGACTTTGCTTATTAATGTAGTTAAATCGGAATATGCGTTTTCAAAAGTAGTGTTTGCCCGAGCAAAAAACCATCCAGCCGCTGTTCCTTGTTTATCTACAGAAAGTTGCAATTCATCTGTAATAGGTTTTAACCATGCGCTTAATTCTTCATATTTATCTTCCCATTCTTCATCTTCTTCGTCTTCTTCATTATACATATCAAAAGGAATAATGCCATATACAAGTGTATCGTTATTCGGAAATATCGATAGTTTTAATGTTTTCTCTTTTTCACCAAGTATGACACCAATATATCCCGCATCAGATACAGGCAAATATTTATATTCTTCTTGTAATTTTTTTGCCCATTCTTCAAAGCAAGAACGTTCTTCTTCTTTTATGAGCAATTCAATTTGATTTAGTGCATTTTTCAGCATTTCGCTTGTTTCTGCCAAAGTAGAAAAGTTCTCTTTGTGAGATTTGTTTAATTTCAATTTGTCTTTAATCATTTCTTGTAATTTCATATTCAATTTGTTACTTATTGTTCGTAAACTAAATTTTCCTTCCAAGTGGTCAATATATTGTTCAATTGCAGACGAAAGATATTTGTCTTCCAAGCGTATATTTGGCAAAACGCTGTTTTGTAGCCAAGGCAAAATATCATCTTTAAAAGATAATTTCAAATACCTGTTCTTGTGAATATCGCTATTACTATATTTTCCCCAAGTTTTCTCGTCAGGTTCTTTTTCATTAGTAGGCGGCAAATACAAAACATATATTTTTTGCTCATTTTTAAATCCATACGATTTTGTTGTATCAATGTATCGTTCTAATTGTCCACCTTTTACTATTTTCCCATCATGTTGGTCTGTTGCATTGTGTATTTTATTTTCAATCACAATGGCATAACTTTTATTATCTCTTATCCATAAATCAATACGTTGTTGTTCTTGAGTTATTATTGGATTTTGAATTGTGATAGCACTAAAATTTTGCGATTTATTTTTTAGATAACCTATAAAATTTTCCAGAATTTCAAATTTGTTATTTGAGGTTTTTTGTTGCAATAGTTTTTCCAATATCCGACTATGTGCATTTTCATTTGCATGTAATTCATCAATAAGATTTATATGATATGGAAGTTTTGCTTTTTCCGTATCATATATTTTTTTGAAATCTTCTAAAAAGGCATCCAATTCTTGTAATGTATTCATAATTTTTATTCTTTTATTTGGCAAAAGTACAAAGAAATATCACCAAAGCGACAAACCTCTTACTCATTTTTAATAAATTCATCAAAATCAGCCAGTTGACTTGGATTTTTTCGATTAATGATACCCCAATGTCCATCAATAATTACCTCTGCCCATCCATTGATAAATTCTTCGGCATTATCATATTTAAAAGGAATGACTACTTTCCCTGTTGAATCAACAAAACCATACTTCCCCTTTTCGTCTTGCTGAAGTTTTAATATTGTTTCCATTTTTTTAACGTGATTTCTTTTTGTCTTTATTTCTTAAATTATAAAGATACAAGCATAGTATGCCAAAACACAGCACAAGATTTACTTTCTTTCTAAAATTTTCCTCATAATCTCGTCTGCAAATTCTTTACTTTCTCTTTCTCCTTTTCGAATAATTTCCTCAAAGTGGTTTTTCTTGTATGTTAATGGATTGCTTGTGTCCCAACCCCATTCGTCCAATTTTCCATCTTTATTTACAAACTTTCCAAATCCATATCTTAGACTTTTTAAATCCTTATTTGTGTAAATTCTGAAATATTTATCCTCATTTACATTTATCTTAATAACAAGACCATACGCGACTTTATTATCCTTCCTTTTTGATTTTTCAATTTTTTCATAAGAAAACTTTTTCCTATCAGTAATTTCCCATTTTAAATCTCCTTCGTTAATTTTATCACTTAAATAAAGTTCTAAATTTTCCCAAAACTTAAGTTCAAACCAACAACTCAAATTCTCTAAAATATTCTTTTCTTTGATGTATTCAATAGCTTTTTCAATTTTTTCATCTGTTGGTTTTCTATCAATAGTGTCTTTAAGCGCATAATAAACAGGTTTTATAAGTTCTGTAATCTCATATTGTTTTATTAATGATTTTAGAATGTCTTTATATTGTTTTATATATTCTTTTAACGGACTGTGAATATTTTTTAGACTCTCTAACCATGAAGATATTTCTATATAAGATATTCGATGATAATTTATTTTATCATGTCCTGTACTATATTTTGTAGCCGGTCGTCCATCTATCGTCAAATACAAAAGATTGCCTTTTCTTGGCTCTTTATTTTTCCTTTCTCCTTGTAAATATTTATCATATCTTGCTAATTGTCGATATTGGTCTCCGGCAAATATTTTATTTTCAATAATAATATAATTATTTTGTTCGTCTTTTATCCAAATATCAGCCCTCCCAAGAGCAGGATTATCCTTAATAGCTATTCCATTTTCCCAATTTTTCAATACAAATTCTGTTTCTATAGAAACCTGTTTTTCTGTCAAATCAGCCATTAAAAAATTTCTGTTTTTAAGCACCTCATCTAAAAAACTCTCCAAGAAAATGTGATTACCCTTAGTATCTCTGAAACTCAATAGCTTTTGAAGAAATAAGGAATGTTTTAATTCTGACGTTTTTACTTTCAATATTGAAAAAATATTATAATCAATATCTTTTACCTTTTCTAACTTATCTGAAATCTGCTTTAATAAATCTTTTACTGGTGTTGTCATATTTTTATTTTAAAATGAATTTTACAATACTATTATTTCTTTTACAAAGAAACAAAAATAATCTCAAAAAAAATTAAATAGTTATTGCTCGTCCCCTCTTATTTGCAAAATTAAAATACTCTTATGCCAAACAAAAGCACACCCAAATATATTTTTATAATTGAAATATTCATTTGTAACTCTGAAATATTTTTTATATCTTTGTGAAGCAGCTTATTTATTGATTCAAAACTTTTATAAACAATATAATATGGGAGCAGGAATTGGCGGAGTTATTCCACTTATCTTTCACTTAAGCAAAGATTCATGGGAAAAGAATGATTCATCTAAAAAATCAATGGGAAATTTTGTTGACTTCTATGATGAAGTCAAAGAAAAAGACAGCGTTTATTATTGTATAAAAGACGTATTGCTTTTAGATAATTTTAAAGATTTCTATTTTAGATTTCACACGCTTATTGATACAGAAGACAATGTAAAAAACACAGACCTATTCAACGCTAAGTATGATGAAATTGTTGCAACTAAGAACTCGGATGCATTTGTAGAATTCTTTTCCAAAAACTATAATTATGGTCCTCGCTGTATGGATGGCGCTTTCTTTTCTTCATCCGATGAGATTATATGTGACCGTATTCTAACTTTTTACAATGGAAGTTACAAGGCTATTTTGGAAGAATATTCCACACTTTATCACATGCGAAAACTACTTGCTAAAGCTTTGGATAATCCACTTGCTAAAGTCGCTAATTTTGGAATGCTTGGATAAAGCAAGTCCCGCAGGGTGACACTTAGAAAGTATCATCCCCGCGGGACTTGTTTCGCTTTATTTCATCCAATCGGGCATCCAAATAATAATGCCGTCATCCAATCGATGGTCGCCGGGTCCTTGTCCTTTTCGCATCAGACCGGTCATGACATAATATGGGTATGCGAAGGACAAAAATACAACTCGGTCAGTTGGTATTTCTTTTTCAGCGATTCCAATAATTCCGGAAAGGTAATAAAAATTAATATATAAACCTGTTAGGTCTTAAAGACCTAACAGGTTAAAAAAAAGAAACCTCTACTTATTGCAACTCAATAATTCTTTCAATATCTTTGTCCTCCATAAGAAAAACATACATAACTTTAGAAATATATCATGAAAATTAATTTATTCGCTTGTATCCTGTTGCTGATTTCAGCATCCGCCTTTTCCCAATCACTAACGGAAAAAGACCTGCAAGACATCCGGGGCAGTTTCAAAAAAGACGCTTCTACTACCGCTATTCAAAACATCCTTACCGTACAGAGTAATATCAAGGAGAATGCGCTGAACCATGAACTGCAATCCGGGATCGATCACTTCTTCAAATACCGTGTAGAGGTAAAGGGTATCACCAATCAAAAAAGTTCGGGCCGCTGTTGGATGTTCACATCCATGAATGTACTCCGTCCCTCCATCCGGGCGAAGTACAATATCGATAACTTCGATTTTTCCCACAACTACCTGTATTTCTGGGATATATTTGAGAAAGCCAATCTATATCTTGAAAATATTATAGCAACTACTTCAAATTCAATAGATGACAGGGAAGTAGTCGAATTTTTCAAATCGCCCGTTTCTGACGGTGGCGTTTGGAATAATTACTACAATGCTGCGCTTAAATACGGAGTCGTACCGGATGCAGTGATGCCCGAAACAGCTCATTCCAACAGTACCAGCCAGATGATTTCGTTGATTAATGAAAAATTACGCATGGAAGGATACCGGCTTCGGGAATCGGCTGCCGCCGGAAAAAATGCCAAAGACTTGAGAACCGAAAAACAGGCGATTCTCAAAGACGTGTATCGTATGCTGGCTTTATGTCTGGGCGAACCTCCTACCGAGTTTACTTGGAGATATAAAACAAAAGCAGGTAAAATAGAAGAAAAGCAATATACTCCTAAGGAATTTTATAATGAAATAACGCCTTCGGATTATAGTCCTGAAAATTATATCATGGTGATGAACGATCCTACGCGCGAGTATTATAAGGTGTACGAGATTAAAAATTACCGGAATACCGTTGAAGGTATCAACTGGATTTATCTGAACTTGCCCAACGAAGACCTAAAGAAGGCGGCCCTGTCGAGCATCAAAAACAATGAGGCGCTGTATGCTGCCTGCGATGTAGGCAAACAGCACAACCGGGACGCAGGTATAATGGATCCGGAGATGTATGACTATCAATCCTTATTCGGCGTAAAGTTCAATATGGATAAAAAGGCGCGGATATTAACCCGTCAGAGTGGTTCGAGCCATGCCATGCTGCTTATCGGATGCGACACGGATACGAATGACAATCCTACCAAATGGGAGTTCGAGAATAGTTGGGGCACAACGGCGGGAAACAACGGCTACCTGACTTTCACGGATAATTGGTTCAATGAATATATGTTCCGCCTGGTTATTCATCGTAAATATCTGGATGCAAAAGCAATTGAAAGTTTGAAACAAAAACCGGTAGAGTTGCCGATGTGGGATTATATGAATTAAGAAAGTTAGTAAATTCATTCTTATTGACTAAATATGAAACTACTGAAACACTTTGAATTAAATAGAGAGATATAAATTAGAGCAATTTATCAATCAAAAACTTAAAATACATAAAATGAATAACATTAAATTATTTGAAAAAAAACAAATTAGAACAGTTTGGAATGAAATTGAAGAAAAGTGGTATTTTGTTGTAGAGGATGTTGTAAATGTTTTAATAGACAGTAAAGATCCTAAACAATATATCAAGCGTATGAGGCAGAGGGATGAAGAACTTGCTAAAGGATGGGTACAAATTGTACCTACCCTTGCAGTAGAAACAGCAGGAGGAAAACAAAAAATGGGATGTTCCGATGCGAAAGGACTTTTGCGTATTATCCAATCTATTCCTTCTCCCAAAGCAGAACCTTTCAAACTGTGGTTAGCGCAAGTGGGCGCAGAGCGATTGGAAGAAATCGAGAATCCGGAAATAGCGACTCAACGGACAAGAGAGCTGTACAAATTGAAGGGTTATTCCGATGATTGGATTGAAAAACGGATGCGAAGCATTGCAATTCGAGAGGAACTTACAGAGGAATGGAAAAACAGAGGAGTGAAAGAAAAAATGGACTATGCCATCCTTACAGCCGAAATTTCAAAAGCGACTTTTGGACTCATTCCTTCCGAATACAAAAAAGTAAAAGGCTTGAAAAGCCAAAATCTCAGGGATCACATGAACGACCTTGAATTGATTTTTTCCATGTTAGGGGAAGCTTCAACAACCGCTATTGTCCGGACAAAAAATCCGGAAGGATTTACACAAAATAAAGAAGCGGCAAGACAAGGAGGAATGATTGCCGGTGATGCAAGAAAAGCGCTGGAAAAAGAAACAGGCGAAAGTGTTGTGTCGGAAGGAAATTACTTGCTTGAACCTCAAATAATTAAAAAGCTAAAATAAACTACAAAATCAATCATCCTTTTCGATAAGTATAGAGAATTCAAAAAAAGACATTACCTTTGTCCTTTGAATGCTAAGGCAAAATAGCAACAAAAGAATAGCAACCTACAAAATATATTATGCTAACAATAAAAGACTTACATGCTTCCATCAATGGAAAAGAAATATTGAAGGGTTTGAATTTGCAAATCAATGCCGGCGAAGTGCATGCAATCATGGGGCCTAACGGTTCGGGAAAAAGCACTTTATCTGCCGTATTAGTCGGAAATCCCACTTTTGAAGTGACCCGGGGCGAAATCCTTTTTGAAGGAAAAAACCTGTTGGAAATGTCGCCCGAAGAACGTTCTTGTGCCGGTTTGTTTCTAAGTTTTCAATACCCGGTGGAAATCCCGGGCGTCAGTATGGTGAATTTCATGCGGGCGGCTGTCAACGAACACCGGAAATACAAAGGGGAAAATCCGTTGACCGCCGGGGAATTCCTGAAATTGATGCGCGAAAAACAAACCATCGTGGAATTGGATAAAAACTTAGTCAGCCGCTCGGTCAACGAGGGTTTTTCAGGCGGAGAAAAGAAACGCAACGAAATCTTCCAAATGGCGATGTTAGAACCGAAATTAGCCATTTTGGATGAAACCGACAGCGGCTTGGATATCGACGCTTTGCGCATTGTGGCCAACGGAGTCAATCAATTGAAACGTCCGGACAATGCAACCATCGTAATCACTCATTATCAACGGTTATTGGATTATATTAAACCGGATATCGTACATGTTTTGTATGACGGCCGGATTATTAAAACCGCCGGGCCGGAACTGGCGCTCGAATTGGAAGAAAAAGGATACGACTGGTTGAAATGAAGAAAATGATTTATGCAACAATATATTAGCTTTTTCACATCGCAACGGCAAAAGATTGACGAATCTTGCGCTCCTTTAGTAAACGCCTTTCGCGAAAAGGCTTTTGAAACTTTTCAACGAACAGGTTTTCCCGCCTATAAGTCGGAAGATTACCAACATACGGATATTGCCGGTTTATTGAAAGCGGATTTTGGATTTTACCTGAACCGTTCCGGAGCGGAAATCAATCCGCACAAGGTTTTCTATTGCAATGTGCCTAATCTCCATTCTTACAAGCACTTTGTGGTTAACGGTCACTTTTATGAAGAAAAAATCGCAACGGACTTACCGCAAGGCGTTTTTTCGGGAGGCCTGAATACGTTTGCCAAGCAATATCCGCAAATTTTCTCCCGCTATTACAATCAACAGGCCGGAGAAAAAGGCGATGGATTGGCGGCTTTCAACACGATGTTCGTCCAGGACGGATATGTTTTATATGTGCCGGAAAATGTCGTGATTGAAAAAGCGATTCAATTGACCAATATCTCCGGCGGAACGATTGATTCGTTGGTTAACCGGCGGATTCTCATTATCCTCGAACCGGGCGCTCAGGCCAAATTGCTGGTTTGCGACCATACGACCGACGAACATTCAACGTTGGCCGCTACGCAAGTTGTTGAAATATATGCCGGAGAAAAGGCGTCTTTCGATTTTTATGAATTGGAAGAGAGCAGTTTGAATACAATACGGTTGACCGCCAATTTTGTTCAACAAGCGGCCTCATCTTCTGTAATAGCCCATACGATTACGTTGAGCAACGGTATTACCCGCAACAATTACCGGGTCGATTTGAACGGCCAACAGGCTGAAACCCATCTTTACGGCATGGCGATAGTGGATGTTCAACAAAAAATTGATAACTTTACGCTCCTGAATCACCGGGTTCCGGATGGGCACAGCAAGGAATTGTTCAAATATGTATTGGATGATGAGGCGATTGGCACATTCAGCGGACGGATTATTGTGGAAAAGGACGCACAGAAAACGGAAGCGTATCAGAATAACCGTAACTTGTTGGGCAGCAGCGATTGCCGGATGTTTTCCAAACCACAATTGGAGATTTATGCCGACGATGTAAAATGTTCACACGGAATGAGCACCGGCCAATTGGACGAAGCGGCCCTGTTTTATATGCGGTCGCGGGGAATTCCAATGGAAGAAGCCGTTTTGCTGCTTAAATTCGCATTTACAATCGATGTCATTCAGGGAATCCGTCTCGAAGGTTTGCGGGACCGCCTGAAATTACTGATAGAGAAACGATTCAGAGGTGATTTAATAAAATGTCAAGGATGCATTTAAATATCGAAAACATACGGAAAGATTTTCCGATTCTCACACAGGAAGTCTATGGTAAACCCTTGGTGTACCTGGATAATGCCGCTACTACGCAAAAACCGTTGAGCGTTATCCGGAAAATCGACGAGGTGTATTCCACTATCAACGCCAATATACACCGGGGCGTTCATTATTTGAGCCAGATGGCGACCGAATCCCACGAGGAGGCCCGGAAAACGGTCCGGCAGTATATCCATGCGGCTTCTTCCAAAGAAATTATCTTTACCAGCGGCGCAACGGAATCCATCAATCTGGTAGCCAGCAGTTTTTGCCGCTCGCAATGCAAACCGGGCGATGAAATCATCCTCACCACGATGGAGCATCACGCGAATATCATCCCCTGGCAAATCCAACGGGACATTACCGGGATTGAATTGAAAGTAGTTCCGGTGACCGAAACGGGGGAAATCCGCTTGGAAGACATCGAGGAATTGATTTCTTCCAAGACTAAACTGATTTCTTTAGCGCATGTTTCCAATGTGTTGGGCACGATTAACCCGATTACCGAAGTGATTCGCTTAGGACACAGTTACAATATTCCCGTATTGATTGACGCCGCCCAGTCGGTGCAGCACATTCATCTTGATGTACAGGCCCTGGATTGCGATTTCCTGGTTTTTTCTTCTCACAAAATGTACGGCCCGACAGGGGTTGGCATATTGTACGGAAAAGAAAATTGGCTGGATAAACTGCCTCCGTATCAGGGTGGCGGAGAGATGATTGCGCATGTGACTTTTGCAAAGACCACTTTCAATGAGCTGCCTTTCAAATTTGAAGCCGGTACGCCCGATTATGTCGGCTCAACGGCTTTGGGTGAAGCGATTCGCTATATCGAAAAACTCGGTTTGGATAACATCCGCCGCTACGAAGAACACCTGTTGCATTATGCCACCGAAAAACTGTTGCAAATAGACGGGATGCAAATCATCGGAACATCCAAGCATAAAAGTTCGGTGATTTCTTTCCTGGTCGGCGGCATTCATCCCTACGACATGGGCATGTTGCTCGACCGCTTGGGAATCGCCGTGCGAACGGGCCATCATTGCGCCCAACCGCTGATGGATGCCCTGGGAATCGAAGGAACCTTGCGGGCTTCATTCGCTTTTTACAACACGAAAGAAGAAGTCGATATTTTGGTTGAAGGAATCAAACGGGTTGCCAAAATGTTTTAATTTTAAATATATTTTGATTATTCAATTTTTATTACGTTCTTTGCATTATACAAAATGAATAATGCAAATTGTATAATGCAAATTGTATAATGCAAAATAGATAATTAAAATGAAATCGACTAAAAATCAACCGAGTAACCCATTTGTCTTATCCGGATATTTCTCTTCAAAATATTTTTGCGATAGAGAAAAAGAAACCGCACGAATACTTGATGCGATACAAAATCATCGGAATCTTACGTTGTTGAGTTTGCGAAGAATGGGGAAAACCGGTTTGATAGAACATATTTTTAATTCCGGCGAGGCCAAAAATAACTATGATTGTTTCTATATTGATATTTATCCAACTTCAAATTTGGGAGAATTTGTGAAATCCTTATCCAAAGAAATTATTGGAAAATTGGATTCGAAGATTGAAAATATCATCAAGAAAGCGGCCGTTCTTTTCAAAAGTATTCATCCCATCATTTCTTTTGATTCTGTCACCGGAAAGCCGGAGATTGAAATTTCGTTACGGAATGAAAGCCGTCCGGAAACAAGCCTTGAAGAATTGTTTTCCTATTTACAACAAAAAGAGTCCCGGGTGGTCATTGCGATTGATGAATTTCAGCAAATCACACACTATCCCGAAAAAAATACGGAAGCCTTGTTAAGGTCTCATATCCAACACATGACGAATGTAGAATTTATTTATGCCGGAAGCCAAAATCACTTGTTGCGGAATATGTTTACAGCGTACAATCGCCCTTTTTATCAAAGTTCCGAATTGTTGTTTTTGCAAGCTATACCGTTGATATCTTATATGCCTTTTGTAAGAAAAAAAATGAAAGGAGCCGGCAAGGAAATTACACCGGAAGCGGTAGAATATCTTTACAATGAATTTTTAGGTCATACGTGGTATATGCAATATACGCTTAACCGGCTTTATACCTCTTCTTTAGCTGTTATTACACCATTGGAATTAAAACAGCAGTTAGATGAAATTACCAAGGAAAACGAAACACTTTACCTTGGGTATCGCAATCTGTTGACTCCAACGCAATGGACTCTTTTACAGTCTGTTGCAAAAGAAAAAGGATTAAAAGAACCCACGTCCCAATCTTTTACTCAAAAATATGCACTGGCTACAGGTTCTGTTCTAAGAACTTTAAAAGCCTTAGTTGAAAAAGAGATGATTTATGAAGAAAACGGAACTTATTTTGTTTACAATCAATTTTTGTCGTATTGGTTACGTTTAAGATATTAATATGCTCTTACCCTATTTAAATAAAGACTTGATGGAAGCCGGTTGCGACGAAGCCGGGCGCGGATGCCTTGCCGGTGCGGTTTATGCTGCCGCCGTCATTCTCCCGCCGGATTTTTTGTGTGAAGAGCTTAACGATTCCAAGCAATTATCTGAAAAACAGCGCGATGCTTTACGGCCTATCATTGAAAAAGAAGCATTGGCCTGGGCGGTCGGAATTGTTTCGCCGGAAGAAATTGATAAAATCAATATCCTCAATGCTTCTTTTTTAGCCATGCACCGGGCATTAGACCAATTGCCGGTTCGACCGCAACATTTATTGATTGACGGCAATCGCTTCAAAAAATATCGGGAGATTCCTCACACGACCATTATTAAAGGAGACGGAAAATATCTGGCGATTGCGGCAGCTTCCGTTTTGGCCAAAACGCACCGGGACGAATACATGCTTCATTTGCACGAAGAATTTCCCCTGTATGATTGGAATAAAAATAAAGGTTATCCTACGAAAAAACATCGGGACAGTATCCGGGAATTTGGAACAACTCCCTATCACCGAATGAGTTTTACGCTGTTGCCCGAAGACCGGCAATTATCTCTGGAGTTCTAAAATAAGGTTCCATAAAATCGCATTTTTTGTTAAAATTTGGGCATTCCTTGATTTATATAAAAAAAGATATTACCTTTGCCAATTAAATAAACGATAAAAAGGGTTTATAACGAAATAGAAAACAGTTTGTAAAGACATAATTCATTAAAAGATAAAGCGTAAGCTATTATTCTTGTGCTAGAAACTTCAACAATTTCGGTACATACAAGAGTAAGTTAGTAAACGTTCACGTAGATTCGTGGGCATGACTTATTTGTATGTACAGGTAGTTGAAGACCTCTAGCACAAATAAAGTTTGAGTCCCACGTTTTTCATTTTAAATAACCGCTTCTTCGGGACTTGGAGGCATAAATACTACAGACATGCAGAACAAGTCAAATGTGTTTTCACAAACACATACAATACTTTACATAAAATCACCCCTAAATCCCCTAAAGGGGACTTGGCTGACGCACGATAATGAAAATGCGCAGTCTCTAAAGCCCCCTTTAGGGGGTTGGGGGTAAGA
>JAISKT010000346.1 GCA_031261295.1 Candidatus Symbiothrix sp.
ACACCTAAACCGGCTTATTATGCCTATTCCACTTTGTGCAAACTCTTTCCGGAAGGTTCCGTTGTGGATACTTCTGTAGAATGGGATCGAAACGGTTTTTGTGTCATCAGTTGGACACAGAAAGACGGAACTCGTGTTTGGGCGCTTTGGTCGCCGGATGCAAATAAAAAAGTTTCGGTGAAAATAGGAAAAGGCTTCCGGTATGCCGTCAACCAAACAGGAGAAACGTTGCCGGTTACAAAAAAAACGAAGTCACTTACTATTGGACAAGGAATCAGTTATTTGATTGGTGCAAAAACATTGAAAATTGAAAATTGAAGTCAATCCATCTCGCAGTGGGAGATTCCCAAACCCCACAATTTTGCATTTGGCAGGGGCAAATAAAAAGTCCTGAAAACTTTGATTTTCAGGACTTTGCTGCATTTTGCTTTGACTTTCTGCGGTATGGACGGGACTCGAACCCGCGACCCCCTGCGTGACAGGCAGGTATTCTAACCAGCTGAACTACCACACCATTTTTTTCATTCTGCAATTTCTCTCAATTGCGGTGCAAAGATACGGCTTATTTTTAATTATACAATACTTTTGGAGATTTTTTTTTTAACTAAATTCATGCTGTCATTTTGTCACCTTTTGAACATTGGCAAATCTTTTGTTGTTTGATTGTCAAAAACAAATTTAAGAAAAGGAGGATATATAAATATGAACTTTAACAATTTTACAATTAAAGCTCAGGACATCGTTCAAAAAAGTATTGAACTTGCCGGACGGAAAAATCAACAAGCCATTGAGCCTGCTCATATTATGAAGGCCATTCTGAACGAGGCGGAAAGTATTACCAATTTCTTGTTTCAGAAATTGGGCGTAAATGCGCAGAATTTCAGCGCTATCTTGGACAAAGAAATTGATTCGTATCCGAAAGTATCCGGCGGGGAACCTTATCTGGGACGGGAAGCCACTGCCATTTTCCAAAAAGCAGTGGATATCAGTTCCAAATGGGGCGACCAGTACGTTTCGGTGGAACCGGTTATCATGGCTTTATTTCAGGAAAAAAGTACGGTTTCGACGATGATGAAAGACGCCGGAATTACCGAAAAAGATTTGCAGGCGGCTATCAACGAATTGCGAAGCGATAATAAAGTGACCAGCCAATCGGCGGAAGATACATATCAATCATTATCCAAATATGCAATCAACCTGAACGAAAGGGCGCGGGCCGGAAAATTGGACCCGGTCATCGGACGGGACGAAGAAATCCGCCGGGTGTTGCAGATTTTAAGCCGCCGCACAAAAAACAATCCGATATTAATCGGCGAACCGGGTGTGGGTAAAACCGCTATTGCAGAAGGCTTAGCGCATCGGATTATTCGCGGTGATGTTCCCGATAATTTGAAATCCAAACAGATTTATTCGTTAGATATGGGCGCTTTGATTGCCGGCGCCAAATATAAAGGAGAATTTGAAGAACGGTTGAAATCGGTTGTCAATGAAGTGATTGGCTCAGATGGCGAAATCATTTTGTTTATCGACGAAATCCACACCTTGGTAGGCGCGGGCGGCGGAGAAGGCGCGATGGATGCCGCCAATATCCTGAAACCGGCTTTGGCCCGGGGAGAATTGCGTGCCATTGGCGCTACCACCTTGAACGAATATCAGAAATATTTTGAAAAAGACAAGGCCTTGGAACGCCGTTTCCAACAGGTGCTGATTGATGAACCCAGCGAAGCGGATGCCGTTTCCATTCTTCGGGGTTTGAAAGAAAAATACGAAAATCACCACAAAATCCGCATTAAAGATGATGCGATTATTGCTTCGGTGCAATTGTCAACCCGTTATATTACAGACCGTTTCTTGCCTGACAAAGCCATTGACCTGATGGATGAAGCCGCCGCCCGTTTGCGGATGCAGGTGGATTCCGTTCCGGAAGCTTTGGATGAAATCACGCGGAAAATCACGCAATTGGAGATTGAACGGGAAGCGATTAAGCGCGAAGACAATGCCCATAAATTGGAAACTTTGAACAAGGAAATTGCCGATTTGAAACAGGAAGAATCCCAGTTCAAAGCCAAATGGGAATCGGAACGGCAAATCATCAATAAAATCCAGCAAAACAAGATTGATATTGAAGACTTGAAATATCATGCCGATAAGGCGGAACGGGAAGGCGATTATGGAAAAGTGGCTGAAATTCGTTACGGTTTATTGCGTCAAAAGGAAGAAGAAATTGATAAATTCCAACAGGAACTGAATGCGATGCAAGGCTCTAAAGCCATGATTAAGGAGGAAGTAGATGCGGACGACATTGCCGATGTGGTTTCCCGGTGGACTGGTATTCCGGTAGGGCGGATGCTCCAAAGCGAATCCGATAAACTCTTGCATTTGGAAGAAGAATTGCACAACCGGGTTGTGGGACAGGAAGAAGCGATTGCAGCGGTTTCGGATGCCATTCGCCGGAGTCGTGCGGGCTTGCAAGACCCGAAACGGCCGATTGGTTCATTTATTTTCTTAGGAACGACCGGCGTAGGTAAAACCGAATTAGCCAAGGCTTTAGCTGAATATCTGTTCAACGACGAAAACCTGATGACCCGTATTGATATGAGCGAATATCAGGAAAAATTCAGTGTGACGCGCTTAATTGGTTCGCCTCCGGGATACGTCGGTTACGAGGAAGGCGGTCAGTTGACGGAGGCCGTTCGCCGCAAACCGTATTCGGTGGTGCTGTTTGATGAAATCGAAAAAGCGCATCCGGATGTGTTCAATGTCCTGTTGCAGGTATTGGACGATGGCCGTTTGACCGACAACAAAGGCCGTGTGGTGAATTTCAAGAATACGATTATCATCATGACATCCAATATGGGGTCCAACATTATCCGTGAGAATTTTGAAAAAATCAACAAGGATAACAAGGAACAAATTGTGGAAGAGACCAAAAATGAAGTATTGGATTTGTTGAAAAAAACAATTCGTCCGGAATTTTTGAACCGGATTGACGAAATCATCATGTTCACGCCTTTGAACGAAACAGAAATCAAGGCGATTGTCGAACTTCAATTAAACGGCGTGAAGAAACAATTGGCGGAAAACGGTATTGATCTGCAATTCACAGATGCTGCCGTCAGCCTGATTTCCGAAGAAGGATACGACCCGCAATTCGGCGCGCGCCCGGTTAAACGAGTGATTCAACGACATGTACTTAATCCATTGTCTAAAGATATTTTAGCAAGAAAAATCAACCACAACAAACCCATCATAATCGATGCAATAGACAACGAACTGACGTTCAAGAACTAAAAACTAAGAACTAAAAACTAAAAGTTGGCTGACGCCTGTTAGTTACCGCGCTTTGCGCAACTTTTAGTTTTTAGTTCTTAGTTTTTAGTTCTTATCTTGGCGCTTTTGTGTAGAGATACAAGGCTATAAATGTATATACTACATTTGGTATCCAAACAGCGATGAAGGGGCTGACTAATCCCGATATGGCAAAGGAGGAAGAAACTTGCATGAACAGAATATAGGAAAAGCTTAGTAACAAGCCGATTCCGATATTAAATCCCATTCCGCCCTTCACTTTCCGGGAAGAAAGCGAGGCGCCGATGATTGTTAAAATAAAAGCGGCCAACGCCATAGAGTATCGTTTATGATATTCAATTTCAAAAAGTTGGATGTTTCCTATTCCCCGTTTTTTCTGCCGGTCGATATATTTTTTCAACTGCGGAGTAGTCATTTGTTCACTATCATATATGGAAATCATAAAATCGGAAGGAATAATCGTCAGCGTTGTATCAATCGACTGACCGGTAGTGATTTCTTCTTTCATTCCGACAAAATTCCGTATCATGTAATCTTTGACTGTCCAATGATAAGCCGAATCCCAGACAATTTGTTGGGCGGTCATACGGGATTTAAGTTCCTTTCCTTCAAACTTTTCCAATGAAAAACGGTAACCGGTGCGGGTATCCGAGTCGAAGCGGTCGAAATAAGCGATTACCTCCGGTTCCACTTCCAACTGGACATTCTCGGAAGAAATGACCCGCTTGTCCCGCACGTATGTATTCTGAAATTCAATCCTCGTAATGTTGGCGGGAGGGATGACATAACTGTTTAATAGAAAAGTCATTCCGGCAATCAGCCCGGCGGAGATCATGTAAGGGCGCATCAAGCGTTTGAAACTGATTCCGCTGGATAACATCGCGATAATCTCCGAATTATCAGCCAGTTTAGATGTAAAAAAGATAACGGCGATAAATACAAATAAGGGACTGAACAGGTTGGCAAAATAAGGAATAAAATTAAGGTAATAATCAAAAATAATGGCATGTGTAGGGGCACTGTTGCGTATGAATTTATCTAATTTCTCATTAAAGTCAAACATTACCGAAATGGATATAATCAGCAGTATAGCAAAGAAATACGTTCCTATAAACTTCTTGATGATATACCAGTCCAATATCTTTAGGGTGCACGGTGCACGGTGCACGGTATGTGATTTTCTATTTTCTAACGTATTTTGTTCCATATTTTTTTTTCGTACACCTTGTACCTTTGTACCGTGCACCCATAAGATAATTTATAACCTGTTTTGAAGTTTAGGAATCATGGACGACTTCCAAGACACAAAATCACCTGCAATAATATGTTTGCGCGCTTCTTTCACCAACCAAAGATAAAAAGCCAGGTTGTGAATCGAGGCGATTTGCAAAGCCAATATTTCATCTACCATGAAAAGATGGCGGAGATAGGCTTTGGAATACAATTGATCCACTACCGAAGCTCCTTCCGTTTCAATCGGCGAAAAATCAGCTTCCCATTTTTTATTCCGCATATTCATAATGCCTTCTTTAGTAAACAATTGTCCGTTACGGCCATTGCGCGTGGGCATGATGCAGTCAAACATATCGACGCCCCGTTCAATGCCTTCCAAAAGATTAGCCGGAGTGCCGACCCCCATCAGATAGCGGGGTTTATCTTCGGGAAGAATGGCATTGACCAATTCAATCATTTCGTACATTTTTTCGGTCGGTTCGCCTACCGCCAAGCCGCCGATCGCATTTCCATCGGCTCCTTTGGCAGCCACATTTTCAGCGGCCCGCTTTCGCAAATCGGGATATACGCAACCCTGAACAATCGGGAACAAACTTTGGGAGTATCCGTATTTGCTTTCCGTTTCATTAAACCGTTTCAAACAGCGCTCCAACCACCTTTCAGTCAATCCCAATGACTTTTTGGCATATTCGTAATCGGCATCTCCCGGCGTACATTCATCGAAAGCCATGATAATATCGGCTCCGATGCTCCGTTGGATGTCCATTACTTTTTCGGGCGTGAAAAGATGTTTGGAACCATCGATATGAGAGTGAAATACAGCGCCTTCTTCTTTCAATTTCCGGTTTTCGGACAAAGAGAAAACCTGAAAGCCACCGCTGTCGGTCAAAATCGGGCGATCCCAGCTGTTGAATTTATGCAAGCCGCCGGCCTGTTCCAATAGTTCAATTCCGGGCCGTAAATAAAGGTGATAGGTATTTCCCAGTATAATTTCCGCTTTAATATCTTCTTTTAACTCGGTGAAATGCACAGCTTTAACGGCGCCTTGCGTACCTACCGGCATAAAAATAGGCGTTTCAATGGCGCCATGATCCGTCGTAATCAGACCGGCGCGCGCATGGGATAGTTTGTCTGTATATTGTAATGTAAAATCCATGAAGTAAAATTCGAGCACAAAGATAGTGTTATTTATCTTTCGCTCAAAAAAAAAGGTTCAGGTCAAAAATGCTTGTCTATTTATCGGCATCTTCGTTTGAATCGAACCTTCTGTAAAAAATAATTCCCAAATAGATGACACCGGACGCTATAAATACCACCGTGCTGTTTTCAACCGGAAGAGGTCTTTTGATAATAGGGTCACTCGTTTCCGGTAAAGCATCCACAGGCTTTGTGAATAATATTCCAATCCACAGGATAACTGTAAATAATAGATACTTTATTCTCATGACTTTATTATTAACCAAACTTGGCTATATAACAAATTTTTCCCTGAATTGTTTTATTATAAGCAAATTAATTATATAAATACCGCTTGATACTCTTTTTGGGCGTTTTCTCAAATTCGTTCGGATAGAGTTGTATTTCAGCGATTTTTTCGTAAGACGCGACCATACTGTTCAGCATCTCTTTATTTTGATTCATGATTTTTTTCAAATCTTCTTCGCCCATACCGGTAGAATCCACGGCATCGTAATCCGGATAGACCAAGGCAATCAACCGGCCGTTCCGATCGACCACCAAGCTTTCCATTATAAAAGGCAAGTTGTCTAATTTGGCTTCAATTTCTTCGGGATAGATATTTTGTCCGCTGGCGCTCAGGATCATACTTTTGGAACGGCCCCGGATAAATATATTATTGTCTTTGTCAATGGTTCCCAAATCGCCTGTTCTCAGCCAGCCGTCTTCGGTAAATACATTTTTAGTCGCTTCTTCATTTTTGTAATAACCAAGCATCACATTTTGGCCTTTCACCTGGATTTCCCCGGCCACAGTGTACGGGTCTTCGGAATCGATTCGTACTTCCATGCAGTCCAATACTTTACCACAGGAATGGGGAATGTAAGTTTCGGAGAGTGCAAAACTAATCAACGGCGCGCATTCGGTCATCCCGTAACCTACCGAGAAAGATAATTTGATTTTTACTAAGAAATCTTCTACTTCCGCATTCAAGGGAGCGCCCCCGGCGACGATCTGCCTGAATTGTCCGCCAAAAGCGTCCGTCAGTTTTTTGCGGATTTGCGCATATATCTGATTATCCAAAATAGGAACACTCAAAGCCAGTTTCATCGCCCTTTTGTTTAACGTGGGCTGAATCATCTTTTTATAGATTTTTTCCAAAATAAGCGGAACCGCAAGAACCAAAGTAGGTTTTACTTCTTCAAATGCTTGCACCAGGATTTTGGGCGCAGGCGTTTTTCCCAATATCCGGACATGGCATCCTTCGGATAAGGCATACAAAAATTCAAAAGCGGAACCGTAGGTATGAGCTAATGGAAGGAAAGACAAGATATTATCCTTTTTCTTCAAACCAAACGTCCGGTGGGCATAAGACAAATTGCCGAACAGGTTGCCCCCTGTAATCATCACGCCTTTGCTGAATCCGGTGGTGCCGGACGTATAATTCAATACCATAATCTTATCATCGGGCACACCCCGGTAGTTGATATTTTCCGGCCCGAAGCTTTTCGGGTATTTTTTATGAAACAAGTCTTCCAATTGGGGAATGATTGCACCCAACTCTTCGCCATCCCGTTGATAAAGCAATTCAAAACCGGTTAAGGAAAAGACACCCCGTATTTCGGGTAATTTTTCTTCTTCCAATGTATCCCAGGTACTATTTGAAGCAAAAAGGAATATAGATTCCGAATGATTGATGATGTGGTGGATGTCATTAGGATTAAAATCTTGCAATATGGGGACAATAACCGCCCCGTAAGTGACCGTTGCCAGATAAGCAATACACCACCGGGTGGTATTTTTACCGATTAAGGCAATTTTATCGCCTTTTTGTATTTTACATTCTTCAAAAAGAATATGCAGTTTCTCTACTTCTTTAGCAACTTCACCATACGTAAATGTAGTAGTGGTTCCATAATCCGTAAGCGCTTGATTCTCAAAGCTTGTTTTGAAACTTTCTTCAAATAGCTTTACAAAATTTTCTTGTCCCATAGCACACTTTTATTTGTTTTGTGCAAAAATAAATAAAAATATTGATTAGTCTTGCAATAATTGATATTTTTCGATAAAATAATCTAAATATTGAAAATCTATTTCCGCCGAAAAGATATAAGTGGATTGAGCGTCCCGCAATTCAAAATTTACTTCCAAGTGCTCGCTTTTTCCCCAGCGTTCATTCAGTTCATCCAACGTATGCCGGCGAATGATAAGAAAATGAGTGGTAATTTTGTCCAAGTTGTCCAAAATCCATTCCAAAGGTTGATCCGAACTATGCCGGCACCAGGAATCATCGGGCATCCGGTCGAGGTTGAAATAGATGGCGTGCAAGATGCAGTCCTTATAAAAATCAGTCGTATTAGGTGTAGAATAATACGTATCGTTGTAATTGTTCATTTCTTAAAAAGATTAAAGTACAAATATAAATAATAAGTTGTAATTTTAAAAATATTCTGCTTACTTTTGTATTCACATTATAAATATATGAATTGCAAATCAATGCGTAATCTGTTTTTCCTTGTTTTTTTCTCTTTCACCACTTTTTTCTTGTATGCTCAGGAAGAGAAGCCCCGGGCGATTATCTATGAGATACATATCAATTCCGAAATAAATACGACTTCGCGTATTTATTTGAGCAACGGTTTGAAAGAAGCGGATGCACTCCGGGCCGATGCCGTTTTACTTCATTTGAATACCTACGGCGGCACGTTGGTCGATGCCGATTCCATGCGTACGGCTATCCTGTACAACAAAATTCCCGTTTATGTTTTTATTGATAACAATGCCGCTTCGGCCGGCGCTTTAATTTCTATTGCCTGCCAGGGGATTTACATGCGGCCGGGTGCGAGTATCGGTGCGGCTACCGTAGTCGAAGGCGCGACGGGCGGGCAAGCGCCGGATAAATACCAGTCGTATATGCGTTCCATGATTCGCGCCACGGCGGAAGCGCATGGAAAAGACACGATCATTTCCGGACGGGATACCACTTACCGGTGGATTCGCGACCCCAATATTGCGGAAGCCATGGTGGACGACCGTATTTATATACCCAACGTGATCGATTCCGGTAAAACCTTGACACTTACGTCACAGGAAGCTTTGCGGCTGGGTTATTGCGATGGGATCGCCAATACCGAAAAAGAAATAATCACGGAATATCTGGGCTATAAAGAATATAAGTTGGAAGAATACAAACCGTCTTTTTATGATAAATTAAAAGGGTTCCTGACCAATCCGGGATTTCAGGCTATATTAATCATGATTATTGTGGCCGGGATTTATTTTGAATTGCAATCGCCCGGCATCGGTTTCCCGACCATTGCGGCCGTTACGGCGGCTATCCTCTATTTCACGCCGCTGTATATGGACGGTTTGGCGCAAAATTGGGAATTAATCGTTTTCATCCTCGGAATCATATTAGTGATGCTGGAAATATTCGTTATCCCCGGATTCGGGATTACGGGTATCAGCGGGATTGTTTTAATCGGGATGGGATTGACTTTTGCCCTGCTCGACAACGATTATTTTTCCTTTAAACAAGTGGAAATGCCGGATATAACCCGCTCCGTCCTCACGGTACTTTCGGGAATTTTACTGAGTTTTGGAATTGTCTTGTGGCTATCGTCCCGGATCGGTGAAAAGGGTATGTTCCGGAAAATCGCTTTGACCGCCAATTTGGAAAGTTCGGAAAGCGTTGATACCAATGATTTTAACCTGGTAGGTCAAAAAGGAAAGGCGATGACGGATCTTCGCCCTTCCGGGAAAGTATATATTGGTAATGGGATCTATGATGCTGTTTCCAATCAGGTTTTCATTGAGAGCGGCAGCAATGTAACCGTTGTGAAATTCGAGAACATGCAACTGTACGTTGAACCTATTTAAAAAGGGCTATCGGGATTCACTTGTTTTTGGGATTGAGAATCTCGTTAACATATTCATATTGTTTGTCGAAAAATTCCGCCTGCATGATTTCATTCGATTGAGTAATACAAATGGATTGCCTTTTCATGGAATTAAGCCATCTTTTTTGTAATTCACAAATATCCCGGTTACTAACGATCACCGGATTTATGGTAAATAACCAGAAGATGGATTGGCTGGTATTTTCAAGGCAGGTATATCCCATATTCGTATTGATAAAAAGCGGGGAAAGATAGAGGTAAATCCGGATGTTTGTATTAAAAACGCCGGTTTTGGCAATCCGTTCATAAGAATCGATCAGATGGCATAATTCCTTTTTCAGGATAATCAATTCATCATCATTAATCAATTTCCGTTGATGATAATATTGTATATCTTTAGTTAAACTCAAAAAAACATTCGGGTCTAAAATTAAAATACTGTTGCAGACTTTTTCTAAACTGAGCCGGATAGAGTCTTTCAGCGCATTTAATTCCGGAGAAATGACAATATCGGAAAAATACTGCTTTAATGAGACTTCATGGTTTTGGTGCAACCATTTGTAATAAGTAAACCGGAAAAGATTGTCAAAAGAAGTCAAAAAAGTAGGATGAAAACGGTTCATTGCCATAATTGTTTCCATCGTATCTGAAATAAACACTCCATCAATGTGATTAGCAAACTTTTCGAGCATTGAATAGAAAGATTTGACAGAATCGGTAGATTCGATAGAGGACAGATCAAAGAAGACCCGTTCCCGTTTGCGGGCGCCTCCGATGATTTCATCGATTGAAAAATTCAACGCAATGGATAATTTGGCCAATTCATCTAAGGAGAAAGGAATTTCGCCCCTCATCCTTCGATAGACCGATTCGCGACTCAATCCCAATAAATCCATTAAATAAGAAACGGCTTTTATATTTTTGGGAATATAGTTTAAAATATTTGTGATCAAAATTTCATTTAGAGTTGTTTCCATAATCATTATTTAAGCAGATGCAAATTTCGTCATAATGTTATAATGCTTTTAATAAAATGATGGCAACATTTAATTACGTTTGGCAAAAACCGCAAAATGATTTCCTTATATCTGACAATTCTTTGGGTATTCTGACTTTTTTTGCAAAAACAAGCGTATTTACAAAAAAACATGTCATTCTTCGTCATTACAAGGTGCAAGCATAATAGTGAGTACGTCATCACTCAGCCCCGCTAAATACTAATTGAGCGGAGAGGCGCCAATCGCGGAGCGATTGCATTATTGTAGATATAAATGAACCACAATATCCACCCACAACATCGGAGATGTTGCATTCGGATTGTAGAGATGCGATTAATCGCATCTCTACGTTATGCAACCGCTCCGCGGTTGACGGTGGTGGATGTGATTATTTTGTGCTAAAATATTGCAATCGCTCCGCGATTGGCGCCTCTCCGCTCAATTAGTATTTAACGGGGGTTGAGTCGTTTCTTCGTTCACCATTTGCGTTAATTTTTACTAATTCCTTGGTTTATTCAAAAAAAGATATTACTTTTGCCAACTAAATAAACAAAAAAAGTATTTATTACAAAATAGAAAGTATTTTATAAAGACATAATTCATTAAAAGAAAAGCGTTAGCTTTTATTCTTGTATCAGAAACTTAGACACTTTCTACAACTGCAAGAATGAGTTAGTAAACGCTCACGTGAATTCGTGGGCTAAACTTATTTGCAGTTGTGGGCAGTCTAAGGCCTCTGATACAGATAAAGTTGCAAGTCCCACGTTTTTTTATTTTAAATAACCGCTTCTCAGGGACTTGGAAGCATAAACAATTTTACAGACATGCAGAACAAGTCATAGGAAATTGGGCGGGCGTTTCATTTTAATAATTTACACTCTCATTTTTTTAGTCAGTTGAACACATCCGCCCTTTCTTTCAGGGTATAGGCAACCATTCGTATTTTACGCATTCATTTCTTCATTCTTTGTATTTATTAAATTTATTAATGCGGTTGCCTTGCCCTTTACACAGAATATAATCTTAATAACAATAACGTATGCAAAAAAATCTTTTTTTAGTATGTATGCTCCTGTTTTTGGGAGCATGGGGTGCAAAGGCGCAGGTGACTGTCGGCGGGAATCCGAATCCGGATGTTGCCGGTGCGCTGTTGAACTTAAACAGTACCGTCAAAGGCGGTCTGTTACTCTCGAATGTGGGTATCATTGAGTTGGATAAGATACCCGTGGGCGTTAACCTTTTCCCGGGCATTGTAGCCGGAGTGAATGACGGCCCGAATACGGACTTTACCGGAGCGGTGGTGTACAATAACAATCCGGATACCGGTATGGGTGTCTATATCTGGACGGGGACCAAATGGACAAAAGACGGTTCTGATAATTGAAAGTGGAAAGTTGAAAATTGAAAGTTAAAAAAAAGTAATAAAGTAACAAAGAGTATGAAAAGAAAAGTATTTATGCTGCTATTGACAGTAGCTGTGTTGCTGCCTTTGGGGCTTCGGGCGCAAATAACGATTGGTGGAACAAGCGATCCGCAGGCGGGCGCTATTCTGGATTTGAATAGTACCGTCAAAGGAGGGCTTATCCTTTCCAATGTGGAAATCACTGATTTGGGCAAAATTCCTGCCGGTTTTGTGGGTATTAGTAGTGCTCAGGAAACCAATGAGGCCCTGACCGGTACAATTGTTTACAATACGTATGAGAATGCAGAGGCTAAAATCAAAAAAGGTCTTTATGTATGGGACGGCGAAGATTGGCAGCCGCTTTCCGGTACTTCCGGAGGCGGCCCTACTTGTGCTCCCATAGTCGGAGACTTGACGGCGGCCACTGTCTGTGAGGGCAATAACCTGACGAAGGAGGCCAATGTTATCTCCGATAACGGTTCAGCTGTCACCGGATATGAATGGAAATTAGGAGGAACCACTATCGGTACATCCGCAACTCTAAGTTATGCGGTACAAACCGCTGATAACGGCAAAGCATTGACTTTGTCGGTAACCAATATTTGCGGTACGACTACGACCACAGGTGTTACGGTAACCGTTGGTACTGCTGTAGCACAACCGGCTCCGACTGCCGCCGCCGCTACAATCTGTAACGGTACGGGAACAACTATTAATTGCGGTGTTGCCACCGGCGGTGCAGGCGCTTATACCTACTCCTGGGAAAAGAGTACGAATGGCACGGACTTCACGGTTATTACCGGCTCAAATGTTCAGAACTATCCGACCGGCAACTTGACGGCTGACACCTGGTATCGACGTATCGCTACGGCTGCTACTTGTGGGACAAACACTTCGGCCGGTGTAAAAGTGACTGTACGTAAGGTCTTTGCACAAGGTAATCCCACGGGCGCTACCATTAATACTGGCGCTACATACGCCTTTACGTTGGCTGTTCCGACAGGCGGTTCGGGTAATGTTACTTATCAATGGGAACAAAGTGTGAATAACAGCTCTTGGGGCAATGCGGCCGGACTAAGCGCCTCTGCAAACTATACGACTCCCCCATTGACAAGCAAGATGTATTATCGCCGGAAAGCGACCGATACGACTTGTAGTGTAAGCATTACTTCCGGTTCGGCTTTAGTTACAATTTGTTCATCTGTCACAGATGCCGAAGGACATTCTTATTTAGCTTCTGCGTTTGGAACTGCCGGTTGTTGGATGACGCAGAACTTGCGTTCGACTTGGACTATGCAGGGTAGCACGTTTAGGAGTATTACGAAAGGAAATAACGAGAACAATGAGAATGCTGCATTTTATTACTTCCCCCGCGCTACGGTGGATACTATCGATCATCCTGAATATGGATTGCTTTATACCTGGGCTGCGGCTAATGTGGGGACATCTGCAACAGAAGTGAGCGATGCATTCAGTGGAAAAGTTTCTAACCGTCAGGGGATTTGTCCTTCGGGGTGGCACTTGCCGAGCGATTATGAATGGAATCAATTGGAAAAAGAAATTGCGACGAATCCGACTCCGTATGCCGACCATACGACTCCACTCGCATGGGATCCATCGTATGAGACGACTGAAACTATACGCCCGGGTTCCGACCCTAACGAAAACTATTGGGGGCGCCAAATGAAAAGCCAGACTGCCGTGCTTAGTGCGACCCAAGGTACAAGCCATTCTCCTGCCAATGGCGGGTTCGATGCGCTTCTTGTCGGCTATATGTACAGTGGGAACTATTATAATTACGGAAGTTACGCGGTCTTTTCGTCGAGTAGTGCTGCGGGATCGTTCTTAGGTCGACATCGGCGAATTCAACGACTATATGACGGTATGGATCGCGGCACGAGCATGAAAGTAACAATGAATACAGTGCGATGTAAAGCAAATTAATTTGCTTCAATTTGACCATTTGTCGATTTGAAAACGAGCACTTTGCCGACGCTTGAACCGCCTGGTCTTTGGCCGCTACTGATGAGGGTGTCGGCGCTCAACCCTTGATTCAGGCGAAAAAGGTAGGGTTGCGTACTTAGGAAGGAGGTGTTCTTTTAACGCTTTCGATAGGACTATTTCTCAAAAAAAACATTAATTTTGCAAACAAATATAAATTACATTTATCTCATGAAAAAAATTGGTTTGCTTTTTATGCTTGCTATCGGTTTGTATAGCTGTGGCAGCGTGCCTATCACCGGGCGTCAACAACTGAATCTGGTATCCGACAGCGAAGTGTTGGCTTTAAGTCTTCAGGAATATGACGATTACATTAAAACGGCGAAAAAATCTACGGATAAGACGGCTACTGCTATGGTCGAAAAAGTGGGCCGCAATATTGCCAATGCGGTGGAAGCGTATTTCAAAGCCACCGGATCGGAATCGCTTATCAGTGGTTACCAATGGGAATTTAATTTGATTGATGATCCGCAGGTCAATGCCTTTTGTATGCCCGGCGGCAAAATCGTTGTGTACACCGGTATATTGCCTTACACCCAAAATGAAACGGGTTTGGCTGTAGTATTGGGGCACGAAGTGGGACATGCGATTGCCAAACATGCCAACGAACGGATGTCGCAACAAATGGCGCTCCAATACGGTGGTGCAGCCTTGGGCGCCATCCTGGGAGGCGCTTCTGCGGGCGTGCAGAATATCGGCGCTGCTGTCTATGGATTGGGTTCGCAAGTAGGCGTGATGTTGCCTTTCAACCGCAAACAGGAATTGGAAGCCGACCACCTGGGTTTGATTTTAATGGCGATTGCCGGATATGATCCCAACCAGGCCGTACCTTTCTGGGAACGGATGTCGCAACAAGGAGGCGGAAATCTCGAACTCCTGAGTACGCACCCCTCGGATAATACCCGTATCTCCGAAATCAAGAAAGAAATTCCGGAAGCTATGGAATATTATAACGCCATCTACGGAAAAAGCGCTGCGCCTGCTCCAAGTGCAACGCCCCCAAAGAACTCAAACACCAACAGCAATTGGCATTTTTGAATTTTAAGAGACTGCCCAACAAATTGGGCAGTCTCTTTTGCTATTTGTAAATCCCGCTAAAAAGTTATGATAAATCCACACGACATGCTCTCCTTGATCTCGTTGATAAAAGCGCCTTTAGAGGAATTAGAAAACCTGGAGGAACTATCGGATCGTGGGAAAAAATTACTCGCTGTGGCAACGGAAAACACCAATAACCTGCTTGCGTTGATTACACCCAAATACCCGCGTACACGCACACGCACAAGTGACAAAAACGTTTTGTTGCTGGCTGAAGACAATAATGACATGCGGGAATATCTTACCGAAAAACTGTCAAAAGAATACCAGGTAATTAGCGTAACCGATGGCGCACAACTCTTGGATATGGCCATCGAACTGAATCCCGATATTATCATCTCCGATATTCTGATGCCTGTTTTGCGCGGGGATGAAGTGTGCCGGATACTGAAATCATCTATCGAAACCAGTCACATTCCCTTTATCTTGTTGTCGGCTTTGCGCGAAAAGGAAAATGTGATACTCGGATTGGAAGCCGGAGCCAACGATTACATCACCAAACCATTTGAATTCGGTATTTTAGATTCCCGGATACACAATATCCTTCAAAACCGGAAGCAGTTGAGGAAAATGGCGCTCTCCACCAAACCCAACTTGGAAGAGATGGAATACGTCAATCAATTGGATAAAAAATTTCTCAACAATGCCATTCAAATCATTGAAAAAGAGTTGGGAAACCCCGGCTTTTCCATCAATGAATTTTGCCAGAAATTAGCCATGAGCCGCACTTCGGTTTACAATAAAATGAAAACGCTTACCGACCAGGCGCCAAATGATTTTATTCGCATCATCCGCCTTAACAAATCAAAAGAACTGCTGAAATCAAAAATATACACCATTACAGAGGTTTCAGACAGAGTGGGATTCTCCGATCCCAAGTATTTCAGTACCAGTTTCAAAAAACAATTTGGCATTAGTCCCAGCAAATTGTTGTGAATTTGATCGCTTTTTGAAAATCTAAACAGATTTTAAACCTTTTTTGTCATTTTTTAAACCTAAAAAAGTTTAACAATTATTAATATTGTAAGGTTAAACACAAACACATCTAATAATATTACATGGAAACATATTTAGGTTTAGATTTAGGCGGAACAAAATTGTTGATAGGTGAATTAGATAAGGGCGGGAATATTTTGAAATACAAAAAATACGATTCAGGGTATTTTAACCAGCAAGCCGCTTTGGAAATCATCAAAAAATCATTAGACGATTATATACAAACGGTTGGCTGGACGGACAAAAAACCGGTGGCGATGGGTGTGGGTCTAATCGGACGTGTCGATCCGTTTAGCGGTATCTGGCTGCAGATAGACCCGACACGAACACATCCCATACCTTTGGCCAAAGAATTATCCGACCTTTACGACATTCCTTGCCACATCGACAATGATGTGAAAGCCGCTACCCGGGCCGAACGCTTCTTTGGATTCGGGCAACTATCCAAAAATTACATCTATATTAATGTAGGAACCGGCATTGCGGCAAGTGTTGTGGTGAACGGACGGCAAATAAGAGGCAGCCATTTCAATGCCGGCGAGGTAGGTCACACACAGGTCGGCGTCAATGTCGGCATCAAATGCGGCTGCGGCCGGATGGATTGTGTGGAACTGATTGCGTCCGGGATTGGTTTTGACCGGTGCGCCCGCTTGCTAAGCAAGGATTTGAAAACCAATCTTCAAATCCCAACGGATGTTTCCGACCGGGTACAAGTGAATGACATTTTTACCTTGAGCCAAAAAGGGGATCCGCTTTGCGTGCAACTGGTTGAAAATGCGTCACAGGCTTTGGCCAATCTCATTATGAATTTAGTGCGGGTAAGCGATCCGGATACAGTCGTTTTAGGCGGCGGAATTGTATCGGATGGATTTTTCCACACCAAAGTATTGGCGAAATTGAACGCAACCACCATCCGGTTTGTCACCAACGGTGTAGTTATCACCAAACTGAATCCGGATTTTATTGGGCTGATGGGCGCCGGCGCCGTAGCGATGGATGTCTGATTTTTAAAATTTACACGAATGAAAAACAGTACGATTGCAAAGAACGAAACGGAATTTGACAACTTGGCGGCTTGGCGGATAATCAACGAAATAGGCGGCAATCCCCAAGCGGTGATCGGATTATCCACCGGACAAACAACGAAAAACATACACGCGGTTGTTAGCCGGATTTATCAACAATATCCGTTTGATGTCTCCGGAATTACTTTCTTTGGTGTGGATGAAGTCACCAATGTTCCCCGGGAATATGAGGGCGCCTGTTATACGATGCTAAAGACTCAGATTATCGATGCGCTCGGGATACCGGAAGAAAATTTCATTATGCCCCCCACCCTTTCCACTGATTGGGACAGCGCATGCCGCCGGTTTCAGGAAACATTGGCGGATAGAGGCGGTATTGATTTCCTGATGTTGGGTCTGGGGGAAAACGGGCATCTGGGTTTTAATCAACCCGGAACGCCTTTTGAAAGTGAAACATACATTTCAAAAATGGATGAATTGCTGGAAGCCCGAATCCGGAAAGAAACCAATTCTCCCCCGGAAAAAAAATTGGGCGGATTGACGCTGGGCATCCGGAATATCATGCACGCACGCAAAATCGTACTGGTGGCCAAAGGCGCTTCCAAAGCGGAGATTGTCAAAAAACTCCTGTACGGACCTGTTACAACGGATGTTCCGGCATCGGTATTACAACTTCACCCGAACTGTGAGTTTTTGTTGGATGAAGAGGCGGCAAAATATATTATTTAAATCTAAAATATCGAATAGCATGACACAACAAAGTAAACAAGTGAATTATGTAGGCCCATTTATTACACTGGTCTTCTTATTTTTTATTGTAGGCTTTTTGACAACGGCAAACGCACAATTTCAAGGGCCTTTGAAAGCCGCTTTCCTGGAAGGCGTGGGCGATTTGAAAAACACATTCGCCACATTGATTACTTTCTCGTGGTTTCTGGCCTACCCGCTTTCCGGTGGAATCGGTTCAAAATGGACCAGCAAGTATGGCTATAAAGGAACATTAATCCGTTCGCTCTTCATAATGATTCTGGGGTTGGGATTTTTCTGGCTATCTTCCTGGTTTACGGTGCAATATCCGGAAGCCAACGCTCACTTTGGCTCGAATACGGTTCCCTTTGGATTCTTCATTTTCCTTTTGGGTTCATTTGTCGTAGGCGCTTCGGCCACCATACTTCAAGTAGTGATTAATCCTTATTTGACAGCTTGTTATGTAAAAGGCACGCAGCCGGTTCAGCGGTTGGCCATCGGAGGTTCCGCCAATTCGGTCGGTACCACCATCGCCCCGTTTTTCGTTACCGGAATTGTATTTGGCGGTTTAGCGATGGAAGACATACAGGTGAGCCAATTGATGATTCCTTTCTTTTCATTGATGGTTGTTGTCCTGCTGATTGTAAGCGTTCTGTTCAAATTATCCATGCCGGATATCCAGGGAACAAAAGCGGAAGCCGGCGAAAAATTGGAAAAGAGCGTTTGGTCTTTCAGTCATTTAAAATTGGGCGTGATTGCGATATTCTTTTACGTAGGCGTGGAAGTGTGTATCGGCGCCAATATCAATCTCTACGCCATTGAACAGGGAATGCTCAATCCGGCATTGCTGGCTACTTTGTACTGGGGCGGCATGCTGGTCGGCCGGTTAATCGGCAGTTCGTTGAACACGGTTCCGCCTCGTGTGCAGTTGGTGGTAACCACAGTTGCCGCAACGGTTCTGACGTTATTAGCGATTGGACTGAATAATCCCTGGTTGTTGACGGCCGTAGGTTTATTCCATTCCATCATGTGGGGCGCCATATTTACCTTATCGGTAGCTCAATTGGGAAAATACACTTCCATAGCCTCCGGGGTATTTATGATTGGCGTAGTCGGCGGAGCGATTCTTCCCCTCTTGCAAGGAATGTTCGCCGATGCAATGAGCGGCTGGAGGTGGTCTTGGTTTATCGTCATTTTCGGCGAATTATTTATGTTGTATTACGCATTGGCAGGTTCAAGAGTTCGTCAATCTGATAATTAAAAAACAGTACAGATGAAAAGATTACTATTTATAATCCTGTTTCTCGGCAGTTTCACTCAAGCTTGGTCGCAGTATCAAACCGGTGAAGCCCGCACCTGGGACAAGTATCCGCCCGAAGCGCAAGAAAGGGGCTTTGGCGTGAATAAATCCCAATTAGTCCAGATGGATGCCGATCCGGCTTTGGAAGAAGTATTTCTCTTCGCTGCCGACAACGGTCATTATCCCTATTTCGACCTCTTTAAAGTGTATTATGTCATTGTTGATTATTACACCAAAGAAATAGAATACAAGTCGGAGATATTGATTACTTCCAAGCGGGAATTGGTTTTGGAAGACCGCAACAATGACGGAATCTATGAATTGTATCGCGCTTATTTCCGGGACGGGAAATTCTCTGTGGATGCATCCGGCAACAATTTGTCTGTC
>JAISKT010000347.1 GCA_031261295.1 Candidatus Symbiothrix sp.
CCTGTACCCTAAGCGATGGGCGGGCGCGTTCAACCGGTCAAAATGAGAGTGAAAAACCATTGAACCACTACGCCCGCCAATTTCCTATGACTTGTTCTGCATGTCTGTAGAATTTATGCCTCCAAGTCCCTGAGAAGCGGTTATTTAAAATAAAAAACGTGGGACTAATAACTTTATTCGTTTACAGAGGTTCTTCACTACCCGAATCAACAAATAAGTTATGCCCACGAATTCTCGTGAACGTTCTCTAACTTATTCTTGTTGATTCTGAAATTGTGAAGATTTCTGTAAACAAGAATAAAAGCTAACGCTTTTTTTAATGAATTATGTCTTTATAAAGTACTTTCTATTTTGTAATAAAAGCTTTTTACGTTTATTTAATTGGCAAAGGTAATATCTTTTTTCATATAAACAAAGGAATTAGCAAAAAATAACTTTTTGGGGAGTGCCCGTTACTCAGCCCTCGTTAAATACTAATTTAGCGCATTTAATCGCGGAGCGATTGCATTATTGTAGCACAGAATAATACCACCTGCCACCGTCAACCGCGGAGCGGTTGCATAATAACATAATCAAATGAAAATCAATACCATAATGAAACCGCTCTGCGGTTTGAGGTAAATAGGAATGACATCTTTTCTACAATAATGCAATCGCTCCGCGATTGGCGCCTTTCCGGTAAATTAATATTTAATGGGGCTGAGTTACCAGTGCTCCTGCACCGTGCACTCCCAAAACATTCACAGGTACATTGTTAAACTATCCACTCGTAATTTTGTTTATAAAGTATTATTTATTTAATACAGATAATTTTATGAGAAGTATTTTTTTTGAGCGATTAGAATCGAAAGTGAAAAACTGGTGGATTTCCTTGCTGATAGGTATTTTATTTATTGTAGCATCCCTTTTGTTGTTCTTTAATCCGTCTGAAAGTTATGTGGCCATCGCTTTTGCCTTTGCTGTACTGATGATTGTAGTAGGGATTTTCGAAATCATCTTTTCCCTGAGCAACAAAAATATCCTTCCCGGTTGGGGTTGGTATTTGGCTTTAGGCATTTTGGATTTGGTGCTGGGATTTTTCCTGCTTGTGTATCCTGCCCTGAGTGAAGCGATCATTCCTTACCTCCTTGCTTTCTGGATGATGTTCAGGGGATTTTCCATCATTGGCTATTCCCTCGATCTGCAACAATTCGGGAACCGGACTTGGGGTTGGTACCTGGCTCTGGGTATTTTATCTATCGTGTGTGCCATCGGCGTAATCTTTTTTCCTGCGGCCGGCGCTTTTTCCGTGGTGTATATCCTGGCTTTCATCTTTCTGTTTTTGGGAATTGCACGTATCTTGTTGGCCTTTGAACTGAAGAACCTTCACAAAGACAGTGACCGTATCCATCGGAAATTAAGGAACGAAGAAAGTAGAAATAGATAGCCGTTCGTGTCGTTTCTTTCTTAAAAAATTTAAGGGTAAAGCAATAAACTTTTTAGCTTTTCCCTTTTTTTATGGGTGAGATTGAGTTCTTTTTCAAAATAATTGTCCACGGAACCAAAGTTGTCTTTTATGAGGTCGAGGGAGTAATTAATGGTTTCTTTGTGCGCCCGGAACAAGGCGGTGATCGTTTCCTGCACTTCCATAGGGTAAACATCGGCATTCTGTACCAGCGAATGAAAGTTAATCAAATTGTTGGACAAAAGATAATCGTCCAGGATAATATCTTCATTCACATTTAAGGCGGCCAGGATAAGGGCGGACGCAATGGCCGTCCGGTCTTTCCCGAGGGAACAGTAAATAACTGCCGGATAGTTTTTTTCTTCCAACAGGATGTCAAACAGTTTGATGAAATAGTCGGTATTGTTTTCCAGCAGGAATGAAAATAAATCCTGATCATACGCCAAAATATCTTCCCGTTTCATTTTTTGGGATAATATTTCATCGAAAAAAAGGTTATGCGGATTTCCCCGTAAAGGCAGGTTATAGACTTGCGGCGCTTTGAATTTGTTGGGTGAAAAAAAACTCTCTTTCTCCGTCCGCAAATCGATGATGGTTTCGATGCCCAACTTATTCAGCAGCGCTATATCCGCTTGCGTCGCCATCGACAAGGAGCCTGACCGGTATAGTTTTCCCCATTGGATTTGCTTGTTTGCGTTATTATTATATCCGCCCAAATCCCTGAAATTGAATATTCCTTGCATATTCAGTTCCCGGTTGGCCGTAATCACCGAATATTTTTTATTGAAAACCAGTTTGAAATAGGTACGCGCAAAGGTGTGCATCGCCAATACCCGCTTGTATCCTTCCCTGATATTTTGCTCGGATACGGGAATGTCCAGGTTAAAAGAGTCCGGCCGGTTGGATTCATAGATCTGCACCGTTCCATCTATATGCGGAAACGTCTCCCACTTAATGAGATACGTCCCGTTGGGCATTAGTTCACAACCTGCGCTGATTTGAGGATTCTCTTTCGCGCAACTTATGAATAAGGACAAACATAAAAGAGGAAACAATGTTTTTTTAAGCATGAGCTATCTCTTTATTTAACTAACCCGGAGAACAAAATTAAATAAAAAAATAAGAGAAACGCCTGCATTAAAGAAATTTAACTTAGTAATCGTCATTTGAGTGCGTAAACCTAACAGGTTTTTAAAACCTGTTAGGTTTCACATTAAAGAGAAATTTATACAGGAATTTCCCGTTTGAAGCTTTGTCGTAAGGAAATTAATGTCTCTGTAGAGATAACTCCGGGAATTTCCTGAATGCGGCCATTCAATAATTCCATAAAATGTTCGTTATCTTTCGCATATAGTTTAATCAGCATGGTATAGGGGCCTGTCGTAAAATGACATTCTACTACTTCAGGTATTTTTTCAAATTCGGGAACGACGTCTTTATACATCGAACCGCGTTCCAGTTTCACTCCGATATAGGTACAGGTATTAAATCCCAAGACTTTAGGATTGATATGGTAGCCGGAACCAATAATTATTTTCAGTTCGATCATTTTTTGCACGCGCTGGTGAATAGCCGCCCGCGATACTCCGCAAACTTCTGCTACATCCTTGAACGGGATGCGTGCATTTTGAGAAATAATTTCTAATATTTTCCGGTCTAATTTGTCTATTTTTTCCATGATATTCTATATAATAATGTGCTAATATGCCAATAGGTAATTGGCATATTAGCACATTAGTTTAATTTTTTACAATGTCATGCAATTCCACTTCGAAAATAAGTGTTGCAAACGGAGAGATATTTTCGCCTCTTTCTTGTTCGCCGTAAGCCAAGTTGTAAGGAATGTAGAAAATATATTTGGAACCCACAGGCATTAATTGAAGTCCTTCCGTCCATCCGGGGATTACTTGGTTCAGTCCGAAAGAGATCGGTTCTTTACCAATAGAACTGTCGAATACGTTTCCGTCGATGTTGGTACCGTGATAATCCACTTTTACTACATCCGTTGCAAGTGGTTTCGGACCGTTTCCTTCTTTTACTATTTTGTATTGCAAACCGCTCGGTAAGGTGATCACTCCTTCATTGGATTTGTTTTTTTCTAAGAAATCCAGGTTTGCTTTTTTCACATCACCGTATTTTTTTTCAAGCGCTTCTTTTTTTATCCTGTCCAAAGCAGTCATTGAATAAGTTTGCGCATCTCCCTTGCTGATTGCAAGTTCGGAATCCGGTTTGGCCACAGCGCCTAAATAACCGGCAAGGAAGCTTTGTCTGCTCATGGTTTGAGTAGAATCTTCTCCAAACAATTGCTGATTGAAGTAAGGAACAAATTGCGTTCCCATTTGATGACCGATCATTTTACCAACTGCCTGGGCATTGGCTTTTTTATCTTTCGCATCAATGGCGAAACCTTCCCGGAATCCTTTTATAAAATCCGCTTTGTGGATAGAGTCCAGCTCAAGTTGAGCAAAAATCTGATCTACCTGACCGGCATACACTACGCCTTGTGCATAAGAGATTGAATCAATACCGGTTTTTAAGTCCGCTTTTGGCACTTGTGCATTACAAGAAAACAAAGCAACACCTACAAAAACCAATAATGAAAATAGCGATACATTTAATAACTTTTTCATTTTACCTTACGTTTTTAATTTGTTTTTTAATATTTCTTTTTTAAGTATCTAAATTTAATCCGCAAAGGTAACTCTTTTCCTGACAAAAAGAATAAAGAAAGCTAATTTATTTTGTGATTTTGTGCGCAGAAAGGTTTTTTGGATACATAATGCAACATTCAGGAAATATCCCCGGCAAACTGGCTGTTGTATAATTCGTAGTAAAAACTCTTTTGATTCAGCAATTCGTCGTGCGTGCCTTGTTCAATAATATTGCCGTCCCGCATCACCAAAATATTGTCGGCATCTTTGATGGTAGAAAGCCGGTGGGCAATCACAAAACTGGTATGGCCGTCCATGATGCGTTTCATGGCTTTTTGAACCAACACTTCCGTACGGGTATCGACTGAGGAAGTAGCCTCGTCCAGAATCATGATGTGCGGTTGGACAATCAAAGCCCGGGCAATAGTCAAAAGCTGTTTTTGCCCCTGGGAAATATTGCTGCCTTCTTCGTTGATTTCCGTATCGTAACCCTTGGGAAGCGTCCGGATAAAACCGTCTGCATAAGCTAATTTGGCGGCGCGAACGACTTCTTCATCGGAAGCGCCCCGTTTGCCGAAAGCAATATTTTCCCGTATCGTTCCTTTGAACAACCAGGTATCCTGCAAAACCATTCCGATTAGTGAATGTAAATCCTTGCGGCGCATATCGTCAATATTGATGTCGTCCACCAGAATCGCTCCGCTGTTGACTTCGTAAAAACGCATCAGGAGGTTTACCAAAGTGGTTTTTCCGGCGCCGGTCGGGCCGACAATGGCCACGGTCTGTCCGGGTTTTACATGAATGCACACGTCTTCAATCAATGGTTTATCGGGCACATAGCGGAAAGATACATGGTCGAAATCCACTTTGCCGTGGGGATTTTCGTCCAAAACAGGATGTACCGGATCGGGAATTTGTTCGGATTCGTCCAAGACTTCAAAAACCCGTTCGGCAGCGGCAATCGTTGCCTGCAAAACATTCACAATCTGCGAAACTTGCTGGATCGGATGGTTGAACTGGCGGGAATAGGTGATAAACGATTGAACGGTTCCCAATGTGATTTTTCCGCCCGCAGTCATGTAACCGCCCAATACACAAATCGCTACATACGAAATATTGCTGACAAAGTTCAGGACGGGAAAAATAACCGAAGTCAC
>JAISKT010000073.1 GCA_031261295.1 Candidatus Symbiothrix sp.
CTGCCAAAGGGGTCGTATTCCTGATAAGAAACCAAATCGGCTTTAGTGGGCGTAACACCAACTTGCACCAACTCCGACAGACGACCCAACCCGTCAAAGTACTGAACGGCATCCAGATACGTACTGCCATCCTCTTTCGTATACAGACGCTTTCTGATATAATTCTGATCCTGGCTCGGCACGCTACCCTGGCTATAACCGCTCCAAAAGACGCTCAAAACTAACACTAACACTAAAACTACCCTGTTCATATCTCGTAATTTTTAATTCGTAATTTTTAATTTTTAATTTTTAATTGGCTCCGCCGAACGTTGTTTCGTAATTTTTAATTTTTATAATGGTAGTCGTGATTTTCAACCGCCCGGCTGTTTTCGTCTTTGATGGTTTGCAACCGCCCGAACCCGTCGTATTCGTAAGTAGTCAAGATGCCATGCCAATCGGTCACTGTTTCAATCCCTACCAACGGTTTGTAGGTGAAGGTCGTCACTTGTGCATGGGGCAATTGCTGGCGCAAATTGTTAATCATATTCCAATCCTCTGTAGTTGGTTGTGATTTTTCAGATATGGAATTTAAGCTCAACGGATTTGCTTCCGTAAAACTAAAATCGCAGTCACCGTAATGCCATACGCTTAAATTACTAAATTCGCTCCATCTACCTCTATGATCTAATTTAACCGTATAACTACCCGGTTGTAATAGCAGGGTAGCATTATTACTATATTGATATTCCGTTTGGGTATTTTGTCCGTTAGTGGCTTCTATTCTATACACCTCGTTTCCACTACTGTTTTTGATCGTAACAATAAAACAGATCGGAACCGGGAAATATGGAACATATCCTTTTTTTTGATGGAAAGACATATTGATATTCACAGTGGTCGGATAATTTTGAATTGTAAAACTTCCGCTTTCAGTTTCAGCAGAGGCATTGCCTGATTCCAATTGAAGATGCACATACCCATTATTAGAAGGATGCGAATTATAGTTAATTGTCGCTATCTGTTCGTAAGTGGCATTCTTAATTTCAGCAATCGGATATTGGTAATTATAACTCCACAAATAAACCACTTTTTCTGCATCATCTTTGGAAATATACAGTGAATTTCCTTTGGCATCGTAATTGTTATAGGTAATTCGTGTTTCAAAAGCTCCATTGGCAGTATATTTTGCAGAAAGTGTTTTCGGAAGAATCAGATTAGTATTGGGGATTTGCTCATAACTTGTAAGAGTATTACTGACAAACTGATTATTGCCTTTTTCTATTTTTTCCTCAACAGCATATTCCAACATATTTTTTGCAACCATCGTATTATAAGGTACCGTATTTTTGTAATTGTCATGATACGGGAATAAAATACTTTTCTTATACACTTCATTCCGGCTGTTTTTTTGTGATACAGACGAAGGCGTGAGTGTAATCGGTTTTCCATCTTTCATATCATAACCATATTCGGTGGTTTTTACTACTGTGGGTTGCCCGTTTTGATATTCGGTTTCGGTGGTACCGGATAGAATATAATAATTTTGATATGCCAATGTACTAAGTGAATACAGATAGAATAGATAGTTTTGTTGATAAACCCAAGGCCCTGAATCAGCCCCGTTTGTAGCCACTGATTGATAATGGTCAAGTACAGATTGAAAACCTGTGGGATATTCACAAGCACGTGTAATTTTTACACCGGTATGAAAAGGACTAAAACTATAATAAAAATAATTGTTTTCAAATATTTTTACGGTGTCTCCGGTGCTATTAAATTCCGTTCGCGAAGTTAATAGTCCTTTTGACAATCCGTTGTCAAAATCGGTAGATTCGATACAAGCAGATGGATTGGGTTGGTCACCGGGACAATTGCTGGTGTATAGTTTGCTTTCCGTATAATTATATTCTGTCCAGCCCAATAAATGATTATTTTTATCGCCATTATATTCTTTCACAAAATTATAAAGCACAGGGCTACTACTACTGCCTGATAAGGGGAGTTGAGAACTACTATAATAATTTACACCGGAATATTCTGCAAAATATGTGAATGGTTCTCCAATATTTGGATTTACAGTATATGTGTGGATATAATGTGTCGGACCAATAAACATAGTAATATCTATGGGCGCAGTTGCATAACCCGAATATTCATATTCTTTAATGTCAGAGACAGTTGTTCCATTTAAATAATTAATTCGTTTTTTTAATCGTAATCCACCCACTTTCCCGTTATTGGCAATTTGGGATTGATAGGCTCCGCTCACACTATTTAATTCATATTCAAACTCTGTTTTGCCTTTGCTTGGATAAATAATCTCTTTTAAAATACAAGATTTTGTATTATTCTCGCTTGGATTTCTGTTTGCACTCCAAACATACCATTTTGACTGTTTGCTGTTAATTTCATGTCCGCTTGTTGTTAGTCTATTTACAATGTCCGTGGAAAAATACGCATCGTTCGTGGAAGATGTTCCATTCCAATATCCCCAATAATCTTCATGACAAGCCAAATCGTACTTTTTATATTGAGGAAGTCCGTTGGCAGTATTATACCCAAAACTATATATTTCTTCCGGTTGATCTGAATTTCCCTTGAATTTTATACTTTCAAGTTTCATCCGATAATTTTTGTAATCGTCGCCGAAGTAATGATTATTATCTATTGAAACTTGTTTAATTATATTAGCCCCATGTTTTATGACTATTCCAGTCAATCTCTCCATTTTTTTTGCTAAACTATTAGATTCCGAATGATCTAATCTATCAACGGCATAATCAAACGAAATGGTTACATTTCTCCATGTAATGGTTGTAAGCAACGGACTTTGATAATACATTCCACTACTTTGAATATAATTATTTGTGCGGGATTCAGGAAGTCCGGAAACAGTTCCCCCAGAACCGGGAGGTATTATATTATGATATAAAGAGGTGGAAATTTGGGTAGCATGGTAATCCCAATAAGGAGTTCCACGTTTATAGGTAAATATTACCGGATCGTTTTCCATGCCGGGATATACTATCTTCGTCAAATACCACCCTGTAACCTTTCCAGATGTTGTATCTGTTTCTGCAAATTCATATTTTATTCCTTTGGTATCTGTTACTTCATATTTTGAATTAGAAATACGACTAAATTTTAACGGATCGTATGGTATTGTTTTCAATTCTTCGGTGTAAACATCATATCGTGCTGTACCTGATTTATCTAAAAAATTATAATAATAACGATCTGATTGAGTATCACGATAATGATGTTGCTGAAGAAAAGATGATTCCCAATATTCCCAAGAAGAATAATGACTCAAATTAATTATATTATTGTAAAGTAATAAGGTGCCGACTTTTGCAGCATCTACGTCTTCTTTTGATTTAAGTGGAATGTCAAGTGTATTTTCTTCATAATCAGCAAGACCTTCGATAGAACGAGTGATAACCCCTCCGGCATTTAATACCCAACCAAGACCAACAGGGGAGGAAATATCGTCCACTTTGAAACCCGCAGCATGATAAGAGATAGAAATAGGAATATCTATCTTTCCGGTACTTAACGTATAAATAGGAATATCTATCTGGGGCACTCCGGTGGTATGCCCTACCGGTATTTCGCCATAGCGGGCATAAGCTGCCGCCTGTGGCGTGGGTGGAATAACAACAGGAAGGTTTGGCGCTGATTGACCGAACACTCCCAACGTTGTAAAGAACAATAGTACTGTGATTAACTTTTTCATACGTAAATAATTTACTTAACCTACTAAAATAACGCTTTGTCCTGAACATTTGTTCACATATATCAAAAGAAAAAGCGCGGACAAAACTTCAATTTATTTGTTCCATGAGGTTCTCGACTACCTAAACAGTCAAATAAATGAATCATGCCCACGCCAAACGGCGTGAACGTCTTCACTTATTCTTAACTGTTTTTGAAACTGTCGAGATTTCATGGAACAAGAATACTAGCTAAAACGCTTTTTCCAATATGTCTAAATCGTGCGTATTACTACGCTGTTTCTGTCATAAGCAAAATTTTATTGTTCTGTGGGCAAAGATATGATAAATTTTTCAAATAACAAGCAAAAATCGCTAAAAAATAATACAAAAAGAGGGTTGTCATAGACGACAACCCTTTCTTTCAAATGACTTAAAAAATCTTTTTGCCTTTTTATTTATTTGATTAATATTGTGGATTCTGATAAGCCTTTACATCTGCGTCCGGCATATCCAATCTGTCTAATTGTCCTTGTGGAATCGGGCGCAGATAGTGGAATGCTTTGATATTACGAGTATAGATTGTCGGAGTATGACTTCCTGCTTCGGCAATTTGATACGTACCGGCAATTTCTTCCCATTTTTGTGTACGTACTAAATCAAACCAACGATAACCTTCGCCGAAAAATTCGCGTGAACGTTCTGCCAAGATATAATTAATATCTATCGTAGCAGGTGTAGCAGCAATCATTGCAGCACTATTATCTTCATCTTTTGCTGTATTTTCAGCATTGCTGAAACGCCATATACCGGCTCTTGCACGAAGCATATTAACCAATCCGCGAGCGGTACCATCACAGCCGGTAACTGCTTTTGTGGTTGCACCTTTTACAGCCGCCTCTGCCGCTACCAAGTAAAGTTCCGAAAATTTAGCGATGTCAAACGGACGACAAGTACTACCATTCGGCGTTCCTAATCCGTTGCCGTTGTCGGTACGATAGGTTCCTATCTTCCAAAGACCCGGATAATACTGTCTATTGATACCTAATGGAGAGATTACCCAATCAGCCCTTGCAGGTATTACACCAGCCCCAACATTGCTATTATTCCTATTTGTATTATCCTTATTGTCGGCAGAAGGATAAAGAATAGAAGCAGATAAAGTTTCATCCGGCAAGAATGTAAGTATAGCATCCCCAAGACCGCGATTGATGCCTACCGCACCAACACTATTGTCGCCCGGATATACAGGCAAGGCATTAGCATTATACAAAACAGATGCACTATTATTTTTTTGCCAATTAGCATGGAAAACGCTGGTAAATGTGCCGTCATAACGAGAATCATTCGTCTTGTCGGCAAATGTATTGGTAAATACTCCAATCGGAGGAGCCATACGAGTCCAAGGACGACCACCCCATTGAGCGGCTTCACGGGGAACAGAACTGACAGTATAATTAGGTATTTTGCTTCCTGATGTATCTAACGAATCTACGGTTTCGTTTGGGGCTACTTTCTTTAAATAGGTTTTCCCATCCCAACTTCTTAGATTTTCCATCTGCGGGGTAACCATCCAAGATGCAAAGTTATCCGGAGCCTCTCCGTTAGCATAACCAAAATCAATGCCACCATTATATTGTTGGCTTGCATTGGTATGATCGGCGAACAATAAGATTTCGTTGTTCCGGTCGTTTGATGCTACATGCACTTGATAATAGGTATCCATCAATTTGAAAGGACCCGGATTCGTAATCGCGTCTGCCGCTACATTGTAAGCCTCTTGATAATACCATGAAGCAGGATGTCCATCGGGATCGGTACGTGGAGCTTCCGGATAAGTTGGAATATTCTTAGGATTTTCCAACCACCAGGCATAAGTCAAATACGCTTTAGCCAAGTACAAGCGAGCCGCTGTTTTTGTTGCTGCTCCTATAATACGAGGTGCATCAGGAAGATCAAGTATGGCCTGTTTTAAGTCCGGAAATATACCGATAGTATATACTTCAGGCACTGTATTACGAGTAGATACTCTAACGGTCGAGGTGTTGAATTTTAAGTTACCTGCTCCCAAATCCAGAGGCACACCACCAAACGTTTGTACCAAATAGAAATAATCGAATGCACGGAAGAATCGGGCTTCTGCTATTAAAGAAGGAGCCAATCCTACGGCTTCAGCATTCTCAATGACACCACTGGCAGTATTGATGTTGGGAAATGCAGCATTCCAAAGCACATCGGCACGAGAAGAAGATGCGGTCATCGTGCCTCCACTGGTCATATCGGCATCTTTGAAGTTAGCATCGGCACTGGCTGCCCAAGTATATTCGTCGGTACCGGTCAGGGTAATATTGTAGTAATAACCTTGACCAAAAATATAGCGTAAATGAGCATACATAGATGTTAATCCACTTTCCACCCCTTCCTTAGTGGTAAAAAAACTGGGGTCATAAGTTGCTCGCGGTTGTTCTTCCAAAATATCGGAACACGCCACCGACAGGAGCGATAGCATGAAAGCCCCCATCATCACTTTTATATTTATTTTTTTCATCATCATTGTATTTAGATTTTATTAGAATGTTAAATTAATACCTACCAAATAACTGCGCGTGGACGGAGAGTTGGTGCCAATAGTCAAAATACGTTCAGTAGCCAAACCTGTTGTTACTGCCGAATTCGCATTAGTTCCCGATCCATAAGAGTTCGTTTCCGGATCCATGCCCGATTGTTTCGTGTAAGGAGCGAACAATACAAACGGATTCAACACAGATGCGTAAAGACGCAAGTTGGAAATGCCTAAGTTTTTAATTGCCGGTTGATTGAACGTATAACCCAAAGTGATGGTACGCACTTTCAAATAAGAAGCATCAAACAAGGCAAGCGTATTCCCATATTTAGGATTATCACCGCTAATCAAGCCACCCGGTTTTGGGTATCTTGCACCGGTATTTTCTTCTGTCCAATAGTCCACATTCACCTGACCACGCCGTCCGGTCAACATATTGAGATAACCGTTGGCAGCATACAATGAACTGATCAGTTGACCTCCATTTTTGAAAGCACCAATTACGCTCAAATCAAATCCTTTATAAGAAACAGAAGTATTGAACCCACCTTGGAATTTGGGATCCATTTCTATCACTTGGCGATCTGCACCTCCGCCATCCAATGCTCTTGTAGGTGTTCCGTCGGCATTGTAGTCACCGAGATATTCTATCTTAATCATTCCTATTCTTGCCAGCCTGTTTTTCTCTGTTTCCGCAGGGTTGTTAGCCACTGTATAAGGCTCTAATATGTCAAGATAGGGATCACCTTCTTGCCAAAGTCCAATATACTTAGGTGCATAAATTACATTGATAGGCTTACCGACAAACCATGCCTGATCTATGTTTTGCAACTCACCGGATGCAAGGGAAACAATTTTGTTTTTGTTCGTATAAAAATTGATGCCGGCAGTCCAAGTCCAACCATTGAGATTTTCCAATATCACGCCATTCAATGAAAGTTCAAAACCTTTGTTTTGCGTATTCCCCGCATTTGCCATATAACTTGTTACACCTGAAGTAACAGGTAAACTGATAGGCAACAAAACGTCTTTAGTGTCAGTAGTATAATACTCTGCCGTACCGGACAACCGGTTGTGGAACAGAGAGAAATCTATACCGTAGTTCCAAGTGGTAGAATATTCCCAACCTAATTGGTCATTTGGAGAGGTAGTCACATAAGTACCCGTTATAAAACCGGTAGTTGCATCTCCGAAGTTATACGGCCGGGTACCTAAACTTCCACGTGTTTGGTAGGGATCAATGGCTTGATTGGATGTTTCTCCATAACCTATTCTTACTTTCAAATTATCTAACCAATCCACATTTTCCATGAATTTTTCTTTGTTCACATTCCATCCGGCAGATACAGCGGGATAGGTATGACCTTGATGTCCGGGTGCCAATCTGGAAGATTTATCATTACGAAGAGCAGCCGAAATCATATAACGATTGTCATACGCATACATGACACGAGCCATCCATGATTCCAATCCGTACTTCTGATATTCTTGTTGTGCCGGATCTATCGTTCTTTCTCCATCCGTGCGTCCTAAATTCCACCATTGGAAATTAGATGCAACCCCTCTTGCTGCCATCTGAGAGCGATTGTACAACGTTTCCTCGGCAGAGTACATGGCTACAGCATTTACTTGATGTACATCCGCAAACGTACGATCGTAAGTCAATAAATTTTCAACCGTCCAATTCGTATTCATTCGATTCGTAACAGTTCCGGAAGATGGGTTAGTCTCAGAGGCATTGTTAATTCCCTGTCCCGTATAAGATCCGCCGGTGGACATACGCAAGTTCAATCCTACGTTGATGCGATATTTCAATCCTTCCACCCAAGGTGCATTGACCTCAGCATAAACATTATTATAAGTACCTAATCCTCTGGTTTCGCTGAGCATATTATCTTTATTGGCTTCTATTACATCTCTTGTATAGACCCAATTGCCTTTATCTGCCGGCATATCTACTGTTCTTTTCCAACTACCGTCTGCATTATACGGATTAATTAACGGCGACATCTGCAATACTTGATAAACACCTCCGGAACTTCGGCGTCCGATTACATTGTAGTTAGTATTCGTCGTAAATCCAAGTTTAAAGATACCCACTTTTTGATCTAAACTACCACGCAATGAAAGTCGCTTGTAACCTTCCAAAGGCACAACCCCTTCATCATTATAATAGCCGATACCGAAATTATAAGAACTGCTTTCAGTGCCGCCCGAAACGCCTAAATCGTGACTTTGCACATGACCCGTCTTAAAAAACAAGTCTTGCCAATCGGTATTGGTGTCATCGGATTCATCGGCTGTATTATTTTTATAAGCAGTCACATTGGCATATTTACGCATTTCGGCATATTTCGGACCTTCCATCATGTCAAATTTTGAAAATATCTCTCTTGCTCCAAAATAGCCATTATAGGATATTCTTGCTTTTTGACCGGTTTGTCCTCTATTCGTTGTGATTAAGAGTACACCATTGGCACCACGAGATCCGTAGATTGCAGTGGATGAAGCATCTTTTAGAATATCCATACTCTTGATGTCATTCTGATTGATGTCGCTGAGGCTCCCATTGAAAGGAATACCATCCAAAACAATCAATGGCTCATTGGTAGCACCAAGCGAACGTGTACCGCGAATACGAATTTGCATTTCATCACCCGGTTTAGAAGATGTTTGCGACATTTCCACACCGGCAATACGACCTTGCAATGCTTGAGCCACGTTGGTAGATGCAATCGCACGGATATTGTCACCGCTCATAGAAGCAACCGATCCGGTGACTGCTTCTCTTCGTTGAGAGCCGTAACCAATCACGACTACTTCTTCCAATGCTTTGCTATCTTCCGACAGCGTGATGTTGATACTTGTTCTTCCATTCACGGACACTTCCTGAGTGGTATAACCAAGATAAGACACTTGTAGCGTGGCGTTGGGTGACACCCGCAAGGTGTACTTTCCGTCCACATCGGTGGCAGTTCCATTACCCGGATTGCCACGCTCGACGACACTTGCGCCGATGATGGGTCCATCAGAATCAGACACTACGCCTGAAACGGCGTTTTTAGCCTCTTGCGGAGCTTCTGCCCTTAATGACATACCCCCCCCCCATTAGGAGCAAAGATGCGATTAAAAGCACACTCTGTGCGAATTTGCTTAGTTGCATGTTCATGTTTTTCATAATAATAATATTATTAAAAATTAATTAATTATTCATAACTACTTGCGCCAAAGGTACGCTATAACTACACATTCACGTTATTTATTTGTAACCTATACTTGCATCCATGTTACAATTTTATCAGTCGCCGGTTCCACCCCCTTCAATGGGTTGAATCGTGCCGTCAGGGTTGTATTCCAGTTCCACCACTTTCAGGCTGCGCAACCACGTTTGTCCGCCCGACGGCACACTGTCGTGATGAAACAGATACCATTTCCCCTTAAATTCGACGATCGCATGGTGGGTCGTCCAGCCAACCACCGGTGTCAGCAATACGCCTTGATACGTAAACGGTCCATACGGATTATCGCCAATGGCATAACACAACCGGTGCGTATCTCCGGTAGAATAGGAATAGTAATATTTCCCTTGATAGTTGTGTATCCACGATGCCTCAAAATACCGGCGCGTACTATCCCCGTGCGTGAGTGGTTTGCCGGCTTTGTCTAAAATGATGACCGGACGCGGCTCTTCGGCAAACTGGAGCATGTCTTGGCTCAACTTCACTACGCGTGACGGGATTGCAGGCTCGTCGCCGGCAGGAAATTCAGCAGACTCCAAGGCTTTATTGTCACGATAGCGTTGCAGCTGTCCGCCCCACAAGCCACCAAAATACATATAATAGGTGCCGTTTTCTTCCAGGATAGCCGGATCGATGCTGTAACTTCCCCGAATCGGATCGGGTTGCGGAATGAAAGGCCCTTCGGGTTTGCCGGCAATCGCTACGCCAATGCGGAAAATATCATTTTTGTCTTTGAGCGGAAAATACATATAATACTTGCCGTCTTTGCAGGCAACATCACAATCCCAAAGCTGACGACCCGCCCAAGGAATATCTTTTGTATCCAACACAACGCCATGGTCGGTGAGCGTGCCGGTTTCGATGTCACCGGTAGAAAAGACATGATAATCCTTCATATCGAAATGATCCCCGTTGTCATTTTCGGGAATACCACTTTCGCGGTCGTGCGACGGATAAATGTACAATCGACCATTAAAAACGTGTACGGCTGGGTCTGCCATGTAATCGTTGGGAACTAAATATTTTGCTGTTTTCATAAATAAACATATTTGGGGTGAAGGGTGAAGGGTAAAGGGTAAAGGGTAAAGGGTAAAAGGTAAAAGGTAAAAACCTTATACCTTGTACCTTATACCTTTCACCTTGTACCTATTTTTTTGTTGCTTCATTAATAATTAAATTGACGATGGGTTTGGGCTGATGATTGCGGTCGAACAAAAGCGCATAATCTGTTCTGCCCGGCACCGGCCAATTGTTACGCCACGAATCGCCATCGCTTACGCCCCACAACGTCACGCGCGTGATTTTATCTTGATGTTTGAAAAATAACTTGAAGAAATCGTTGAAACGCGCTGTCCAAGCAGCATCGACATCGGCGGGCAAACCATCAGCGTAGGGATTCATCTCTTGTTTGTATTCAGCCGTTTGAGCCACATCAGCACCCACATGACCACCCGGATGAGGCAATACCGTCAAATCCAATTCGGTAATCATCACGTTCACGCCCAACGCAGCATAAGCCAACAAACTCTTTTCAAATTCATCAATCTCCGGATAATCCATGCCGATATGACCTTGCATCCCAACGGCATCTATCCGCAGACCTTTTTCCTGTAGCGACTTCACTAATGCCACTACCCCACTCCGCTTGCCTTCAAACGTCATAGAATAGTCGTTGTAATACAATTCGACATCCGGATCAGCCTCATGCGCAAATTGAAATGCTAACGGTATAAATTCTTCACCGATAATCGTATAGAACTTGCTTTCGCGATACGAGCCATCATCCATAATCGCTTCATTGACCACGTCCCAACCTTTAATTTTGCCTTTGTAGCGGCTCACTATGGTGGTGATATGATTTTTCATGCGCTCAATCAGCACTTCTTTGGATACATCCTTGCCGGTAGCATCTACAAAAAACCAGGGAGGCGTTTGAGAATGCCATATCAAGCAGTGTCCTGTGATAAAGAGGTTGTTGGCCTCTCCGAAAGCGACGAATTGGTCGGCTTGCGTAAAATCGTAGCGATTTTCTTCCGGATGTATCACTTCGCTTTTCATGCAATTTTCGGGCACGACGGCACTGAATTGCTCTTTTATAATGCGAATACCGGCGGTGTCTTGACCCGTAAATTGCGATTGATTAAGTGCCGTACCAATGTAAAACTTGCTTTCCAAGGCAGATTTTAGTGTCGCCGGTGCTTCTATATCAACCTTTTTTGCACATCCCGACAAGGCGAAGCAGGCAAGAGCCACTGCAAGGATACTGTTTTTCACTTTTGTCTTCATATTTTTTTACATTTATTCTAAACTCTAATAACTACACTCTAAACTCTAATAACTACACTCTAATTTTTATTTCTATCTTCGATTTCTACGCCGTATTCGATGAGTTGTTCATCTGTAAGGTCATAACGCCACACGATTAGAGCAAGAACCACTACCAGCAGGGCAGGCAACGCAGCCAAGAGCAATTTTATTCCGAACAAAGCCGAATCGGATTGTGCTGTTACATCGGCACTGAACCCCGTAAACGACAGCACGATGCCGGGAACAAAACCACCGAGAGCTAATCCGAACTTAAAGAAAAATCCGATTAGCGCATTGGCAATCCCTGAAATACGTTTACCGGTTTGCCATTCGCCATACGTGATGGCTTCGGGAATCAGCGACCAAATAAATGCGCCTACCACGCCAAAACCGATGGAACGGATGAATTGGAATACAAATATCGTCGCCACACTATCAGCCGGAGTCAGAAACAACCCCATAAAGCCGGTGAACGACACAGCAAGAGAAAGGTACAGAAGCCCTTTTTTGCCGAACTTCTTGCGCATCCACGGCATAAACGGCAAAATCACTAACGCGGGAACTGCCGAAATGACCATGAACTTGCCAACGAGCCCTTCATCGCCAAGATTGTATTTCACAAAATAAGTGCCTGCAGAGTTGCTGATTGCCATGATTGCAAACGCGGTGATGAACATAAACGAAATAATGCGGAGCGGACGATTGCGAACCACCTCTGTGAACAAGTCGGAAAATTTTACTTTTTCCTGTTCGGCTTTCGACATCACAATACGTTCTTTGGTGCCTGCAAAGCAAAAAAGTAAGGCACCCAATCCGACTATACCATAAATGATGACGGTCAACAACCAACCATAACGCGCTTCCGAAAATAATGCGCCGCTTTCCGTATCGGAATTTCCAAGCGAGCCTGCAAAAAAGATAACAAGCGTTGGCACGCCATAGGTAATAGCTACTTGCGCCACATTCACAAGCCACATACGTGTAGAAGTAAGTATGGTTACTTCCTGCTGGTCGCGCGTAAGAGCAGCGTTGATGGCACCATAAGGAACATTCACGGTGGTATAAATCATCGACAAGGCAACATAAGTTGCGCAAGCGTACACCACTTTCGCATTGACGCCCCAAGCCGGAACGATAAAACAGGCAATCATCAAAATAGTCAGCGGAATTGCCATGATCAGCAACCAGCCTCGATATTTTCCCCAACGCGTGGTGTGCATGTCAATCAATGTGCCCACGATGGGATCCCATATCGCATCGATGATCCGAACGCCAAGAAACATCGCGCCTGCAATGGCGGGATTCAAACCATACACATTGGTGTAGAAAAACAACAAATAAGTTGTAACGGTTTGATAGATGAAATTTTGAGCCAAGTCGCCCGAACCGAATGCAATCCGTTCGCGCCAGGACAGTTTGTAAAAACCTTTGTCTTCGAGTGTGCGTGTGTTCATCTGTATTATTTTTAATTAGTTATTTTTAAGATTAACGGGACAAAGTTAATACTTACCTTTTCAATAATCATCATTTATATGTAACACAGAGTGTCACGGATGTTACATTTTTCAGCAATTCTGCGGAGAAACAGATTGCACGATTTGTTAATGCAGGTCTGCTCACACGGCAAACGCATGGCAGTACTCTGACACTACCCTGACACTTTTTAGGGCTAATTTTAGTCAAAACAAGCATCAATTAAAAAGTCCGAAAAATATAAGTATTTGATTTTAAGATAATTATGATAATAACAAAGTATGTAACTATCTAACTTACTCTGACACTACCCCTGACACTTTTTTACGTTGTTTCAATTTGTTTTTCTTCAATTGAGAAGTATTTTTGATTGCTATGATGAACTTCTCCCGGATTGGTATAATACAAATATCCGGCATCAATTAATGTTGAAATATACCTGTTAATGTTTTTACTGTGATAACTTACGCCCAACAATTCCATTATTTCACGACTGGACTTTGGCTCTTTACAAAAGTCTAAAACCCGCTTTTCTTTTTCATTTAATTCAATTACTTTCGGAGCAAAAAGCTTGTGAGAATAGATTGTAGATAGAAAATGTAGGTTATTCTCATCTGTCTCAAATTTTGGTTCCGGAGAATAATTAATTTTCAAATGGCGGTAAATTTTGGGAAATCCGGTTGACCGTCCTTCCGTAAACTCCAATTCTTTCAAAAAATCGCCTACTCGCCGGTTGCGATAAAAACGAGAAACAACTCGTCCTTTTGCCAAATCTTCATTTTTTATTGGGAGCATTGGCCCCTCAAAACTAAGAATTTGCATAGAATCATAATTAATCCGTATTTCAATCGGCTCCCTCACATCATAACTTTTATGATACACGGCATTCACAAGTGTCTCTTCGTCGGTCGCCAACCTCATCTAAAAAATGAACAATCTCAATCCGTGTATATGGAAAGAATTACAAGGCTTTAATAAGCAGCGGACTTAAATCAGATAAATTAGCTATTTTAGACACAGACCCATGCCGAACAAAATATCGTTTTTGTCCTTTTTCGCCTAAAGTCGTAACCGTTTTGTATGGTCTTGTACTTCCTCCCGGCACCCATATAACAAAAATATGCTTTTCTTGAAACAATGCAGGTTCGGAAACAATTTGTGGATAAGGCTCAATCTGATGACACAAGCGAATCAACTCTTTTTGAATGGCGTCCAAACTGCTTTGAGACAATCCAACAGGTGGCAATATGGGGATGCCATCTTTTTCTTCAATACCAATCACAACATACCCACCGCCCCAATTATTAATATTGTTGGCGAAAGCACATAAACTATGCACAATATCTTCCGGGTTCCAGCCTTTCTTAAACTCTAAGCGATCCCATTCAACCGCTTTCCCCGAAATCAATTGATTGATATTAACCGGTAATGCCATAATTTTGTTATGTGTAAATTGAAAACCTGCACAAAGGTAACACTATTTTTTGATAATGCCATTTTGTTGCGAATAAACAACTGCATTACAACGGTTTAATTTTATTTGTTTTTTTGGTATTTTTCTATTGTTATTGATATTTTTTGTACCTTTACGCCCGAAATAAACACAAAATACTTTTTGATTATGACATAAAAACAACAAAATGTGCTAATAAGCATATTGTAAGACATATTAGGAAAAGCGTTAAACGCTATTCTTGCTCTGAAAAATTCGACACTTTACAGAAAATCAAGAATGAGTTGAACCGCAGTAATGCGGATTTGCTTATTTGATTTTCAGGTCGTCGAATACCTCAGAGCGGATAATGTAAGTCCGCTATTTTTGTGTTCAAAAATCTGAAAATCAGTTTATTAACAACAAATATAAATTTAAGGTTGCGCCCGGCACATATTTAGGGATAAAGAAAATGAGGAAAATTAGTATTCTATTTCTAATGGCTTTATGCTTTTGTGCCTTTACGAACAAAGCAAATGCAGAAATAATAAACTATGGCAGAAATGTCTGTAGCGATGGTGGCACGTCCGGCAACAATTATGTTACCGCAACCTTAGACACAAGCATAGGCAAATTAACTATCAGCGGTACAGGCAATATGGCTGACTTTGATGCCTCTTCTACCGGTGTTCCATGGGTAAGTTATCGTTCTCAAATAACAACTATTGTCATTGAGAGTGGTGTTACCAACATTGGTAATGTAGCGTTTGAGAATTGTGCCAATCTGTTTTCAGCAACAATTCCAAATACGGTTACGATAATAGGAAATGCTGCGTTTAAGAATTGCAGTAGTCTGACTTCGATTGCAATTCCAAACAGCGTACAAACAATAGAAGATTATGCTTTTCAGAATTGCAGTGGTTTAAAGGCTGTAGGCAATCTGACTACAACGCCGCAAAACATAAACAGTACTGTTTTTCAAGGTGTAGCGGTTAGCAATATCTATCTTGCTACGCAAAAAGTGGCAAAAGCAACGTACCAAACGGCAAATGTTTGGCGTAATTTCAAGTTTGTTGCGCCTTATATGCTTATTGAAGGAAATATAGGCGATACTTTTGATGCTGTGATTGTGGGATTAGATGGGAATTGGTATTTTTATGAATATCAAAATAATAATTCTAATGCGCCCAAGCGACTTGCAGTATATGATGGCGTAGAAAATGTTGTCAAATTTGTAACATATTTTGACAATAACGGCTTACCTCGAAAAATTGTATCCGACGACGGCTTGTCTATACTTGCAGATGGGTATAATGGAAATCAATGCAATGTAACCATCACTACAAATGATGGACAATCTCAATCATATACTGGTATAGAAACGATTACAGATGTCAATTCTACTGTTAGCTTTTGGGAAAAAGCAAATATTACGGTTGGTGGATTAGGATGTGGACTTTCTGTTATTGATGTGATAGGTAATCCTTCACATTGGGGTAAAGTAACAACAGTATTTGGTTGCTTAGGACATATAAATGATGTCCAAACTTCTACAGGGCAGGATGGCTTTTTCCCAGAGAAAGACGCTGGTCTAATTCTATTTACAAATGTATTAATGACAGCAGTGGATTGTGGTTTGGCGGCATATACAGGTAATCCGTATAGTTGGGTACAATGTGTGGTTGGTACAGCAGGTATAATTACCACTATATTATCAGATAAATTTGACGGAACAGGCATTAATAATTGTACTAATATAGGTTATCGGTTGTCAGGAGGCACACTCACGATTAGCGACAACGCTGCTTTTTCCTGCTCTCCGTATCCGTGGGCAGATAGAAAGAGTGAAATAACAAAACTTGTTATTGGTAGTGGGGTAACTTCTATTCCAGAAGCAGTTTTTTCCAACTGTAGCCTTTTAAAAGACGTTACATTTGAGGATGGAACTGTTGAGTTGAGTTTTGGTGTTTCTGCTGAAAGATTTGAAAACAGTCCGATAGAAACCTTATATTTGGGTAGAAATATATCATACAACTACAGCTATACAAAATCTCCTTTCAGTGAGAATGCAGCATTGAAAACTGTGACTGTGGGAAATACAGTTACTTATATTGGAGGAAAGGCGTTTCTGAATTGTACAGGATTGACTTCATTAACTATTGGAAATTCGGTTACTTCTGTTGGAGAAGAGTCCTTTTATGGTTGTAGTAGTTTGACAACTTCGCTAGCGTTCTTTCAATCCCTTAAAACTATCGGAAGTTCGGCTTTCAACGGTTGTAAAAAATTACCGTCAATTACTATCCCTAATTCGGTTACTTCTATTGGAGAAAATGCTTTTTCCAATTGCACCCTTTTAAAAGACGTTACATTTGAAGATGGAGCTGTTGAATTGAGCTTTGGTGTTTCTGCTGAAAGATTTGAAAACAGTCCGATAGAAACCTTATATTTGGGTAGAAATATATCATACAACTACAGCTATACAAAATCTCCTTTCAGTGAGAATACAGCATTGAAAACTGTGACTATGGGAAATACAGTTACTTATATTGGAGGAAAGGCGTTTCTGAATTGTACAGGATTAACTTCCGTAATCAATCATGCAACAACGCCGCAAAGCATAAATGCCAATGTTTTTAGTGGTGTAAATATCAGCAATATTCCTCTTTATGTGCCGACAAGTTCTATCAACTTCTATCAGGCAGCGAATGTCTGGAAAGATTTCTTTAACATTGCAGGCGAAATTACTACAACAAGCATAAACGAAAAGGAAGTCGTTATTGATTGGGCAGCAGTACCTAATGCGGTAAATTACACGCTTTCGGTTTATACCGACGAAACACAAACGCAGTTATTCGGAACGTACAATATTCCTGTTTCGGCAGCGCACAGCGCAAGTGTGCGTTCAGCTTCAGAAAACAGGTTGAGCTATACGGTAACAGGTTTGTCGTCAAATACGCCCTATTATTATAACTTGGTAGCCACAGGTGCAAATAACAACACAATTGTAGAATTAAGCGGTGACTTTGTAACACAATCGTCTTCGGGTATCAATGAGATTTTGGCGCACGATATTTCTGTTTATCCCAATCCTGCTCGCAATGAATTGTTTATCAAATCGGAAAAGTTGATTGACAAGGTTGAAATTTTGGATATTTCCGGACGCATTGTGGTTGCAACAAAAGCAACTACTGTAAATATTGCGCATTTGCCGAAAGGTGTTTATTTTGCAAAAATCTTTGTCGGAAATCAAATCATTACGAAGAAGATAATCAAGGAATAAACGAATTATCGGACAAATTGTAATCCTCTGCCTGAAGTTCTGAAATTTTGGGCGGGGGATTTTCTCTCTTTTTCCGGTGTGGCAACTTGTGGCTGGGAGTGGCTTTATTATTTCCCCGTTTACACTACTTTTTTTGCATTGAAACATTTTGTACCTTTGCACAAATTCTGACAATTCATAATTTCAAAAGTCAGAATGAATGTAATAAATTGATTGATAAGTAAATGTTAAAATATAACGCTATGTTGTTCGGTAATAGAATTAGACAGTTAAGAGAAGAAAAACAGATGCTTCAACGGCAATTTGCGGCTGCGTTAGAGATAGACACGCCAATGTACAGTAAAATTGAGCGTGGCGAACGCCGTGCCAAACGCGAACAGGTTATTGCACTTGCTGAAATTTTTAATGTCAATCCGAATGAATTTTTGACACTTTGGATTGCTGACCGGATTATTGAAGCGATAGAAGATGAAAAAGAGTTGGCAGGCAAAGCATTGATTGTTACACAAAAATATCTTAAAAAATAAATTATGCCAAATACAAATTCACAACAAATGTTATCAGTTAAAGAACTGAATGAAGTTTTAGAAAAACTTCAATCTAATGAAAGAATATCAAATCTCGGTATTTTTTCACAGGTTGATATTGTTTTTGTTGCAGGTTTGTTCTTGTGGTATATGCAACGCAAAAATAATTGGATAAAAATTCCTTACTTTTTTAATTTAACTGAAAATGACAATGCCTATAATCATTCTCATTATTTCAAGCAACTAGAGGAACTTTACGGAGTAAAACATAATGATATTTTTGTTAATTTTAAAAATGCTCAAAATCAAAAGGCAAACCTTTTCTCTGAATTTTTCGTTCCCCCAATTTACATTACTAAAAAATCTATTGACAATTTTTTCTTATATCACAATGACCTTGAAGCAAAATGGAAATCTCTTTTTGAATTAAAAAAGACATATTGTGGGAAGTTCGATATTTCAGACTTTGTTAATATAAGCTTTAAAGAGTTCACTTCAAATCAACCAAAATTCAAAAAATATGAAACAGAAATACTGCGAAGATTAGAAAATGCCGCACCTATCTGTGTTTTTACATTTGTAGTTACTTGTAAACGGCTATCTCAAAAAGAGAAAAGAACATTCAACCAAACAAAAGAATATTTAGAAAAAATATGGCTTTTCACTCAAACTTATATAAGTGGTTTGCACGAATTGGCAAAAAATATTGTAGAACATAGCGGACAAGGCGAAAATGACGGACAAGGAATAATTACTATTCGTGCCTATTCCAAAAGTGAAACAGACAAAACTAAAGTGCTTAAAACGCACGTTTTTGATTATGGAGAAGAAGGCATTTTTAAAACTTTGAAAAAAAATACCAAAGACAATTACAATGAAGACCCTATTGATGAATATAGAAACGATTTAGAAATATTGAACAGTGAATTTTCGCTTAAAGATTTTATAGAACCAACCGATAAATTTCTATATCAGCAATTTTACAGAGATATGGCTCATTATGGGCTGATGAATTTTAAACATTTGATTGAACGTCACAATGGTAAAATCATTGTCTCTTCGGTAAGAGATAACAATGAAAACAAAAGAGAGCAATATATTTTCTCAAAATATGATATCGCAGACGATGAAGTAACTGAATGCGATATTACAAAAGGGACTTCTTACCATTTTGAAATGCCATTTAAGCCTGATTTGTTTGCAATAGCAGAAAAACCAATACTGCCAGCATATAGTGATTCGTTAGCAGTTTCCGCTTTGTCCAATTTAAAAGATTTGGAATTAAAGGAATATGATGATATTGAACAACAGGAGGCCGATAAAAAATATTTAATAAATATTAGGGTATCGGATTCTTTTAAAGAAACAGACACCCATAATATAAATAATATAAATAATAGAATAATAGAAACTGATGTTTGTAATGATATTATCAGTAAATTGAGTTCGCCACACATTGGCAATAATTACGTCGCTCTTGATTTTGACGGAGTTATACTTAACAAATCAAACTTATTGAGAATATTAGCAAGATTATCTCGTGAAAAACTATCTGATTTTATTGTATATAATGTAAATTACAATGAATTTATTGGATTGGTTGAAGATAATAGGCAATGGTTTGAAAAAGTAAAAGACAAGTGGAAGTCCGTTGAGGATAAAAAAATAGACACCTCTTATTGGTTAAAAGACAAAAGTATATTATTGTTTAGCAGATATGAAAAAACACGGGAAATAAACGGAAAACAACAGAAAGAATACTTTTACTTTGCGGATTTTCTTTTTGGGGAAACCGAGAAAACTTTTAATTCAATCAACAAAATTGTTGCAAACACTTTTCCTAATACAACTTACATTCAAATTAGTACTGACCCAAACTCAACATTTGAAGTTGAAGAAAATTTTTCAATTCCGCAGCAACTGCAAAAAAAGTTTTTCTATGATAAATATCTACTGCCTTTTGATATTTTCTTAAAGAACAAAGATAATGAGGATAAAGAAAAAGAACTTTTTCTATTTAATATAAAACAAATCATACAAAATGATTTGTTTAAAAGAGACACTTACAATAGTATTGTTGGGTATGTTGATAACTGTGATGGCTACCATATTTCAAACACACATTTCAAAATAGGAAATAAAGTTCACTCCTCAGATTTTTATTATGCAAAACGACTATTTCAGAACTCATTTTATACAACTCGCTTGGCTATGTACTTGGCTAAACAGATACATAATAAAATTAAAGAAGATGTCAATATTGATACTAATAAAATCAAAATTACTCTTATAGGTTATGAAATGTACAGTGAATTGATTTTAAGTTTAACTCAGAAATTTTTATGGGAGTCGATAAAAGAGAAAGAGGAAATAACGAATGAAAGAATTACTCATTTTGTTGCTCAAAGCAAAAACGACAAATTGCTTTTTTTACCAGAAGACATTGCTAATAGTTACATAAAAGAATATAATCAAAGACAAACAATAATAATTATACCTATTGCAGCAACAGGAAGCACTACTCATAAAATTGAAAAAGAAATAAGAAACCGTATTTACACACAAGAAAAAGACCGTATTTCTAAAGATAAACAAAATAGAAAGAGCCTAAAAGAAATAGAAAAAGAAGCGGAAAATTTGAGAGAGGAATATCCTTTTTTTAACCCGCGTTACAATATTATTTTGGCACAAGACCCCAGCGAGGAGTTTAAACTCTTAAGAAATCCAGATGATAGGCAGGAATCAATTATTAACCTTACCGCCAAATGGCATGAAATAAGAGATTGTAAATTATGTTATGGAGGAGGTGTAGATAAAGATGGCAGACCAATTCCAACAAAACCTTTGTTTGATACCGATAATTCTTCGCTTACACCTTCGTTGATTTTTGGAAATCCGGAGGGACAAATAAAAGCACAACAGGGAAATGAAATAGAAAATGGGGTTGTAAAATTTAATGACTTGAATTTCGAAGATTCAATAAAATATCAAAGAGTAGCACGCAACGAAAATTACAGAATTTATGATGTAGATTCAGACAAGTTTGTGAATGACAACAAAAACAATATTATAAAATGGTTAGAGGGTATAAAAAATTATTTAGAAAATGATATATCCGACAAATTAAAACCGACCGACAATGTTGTTATTGTAGCACCTTGCCACGAAAGTAATTCACAATTTCTCAATCTTATCAATGAGATTGTTTTTTCTTCTGCTGCAACAATCATTCATTATCAAAACGGGGTTGATTTTGTAGAAAATTTCAGTTTGTTGAATAAGAATTATTTGACAGGCGAAAATACAAAAATTTTCTATGTTGATGATTCGCTGATTACAGGTACACACTTTCTTGAATTGTTTGATTTAATAAGAAATGTTACAGAAAAAGATTCGCCTCTTACTGCCTCAATTCTTATTAACGACCAAGCTATTCCCTTTATTCACAACCGTGCAGTTCGTTGGTCTAACAATTATTTTGCATTTGCCACTTACAATCAACCACCAACTCTCAATATTACGTCAAAACGCCCGCTTGAACACGAACGCATACGTTACGAATTGCTGCAAGTAAGTGCTTTACACGATACTTTGTGTGAACATTTTTACAAAAAAGCAAATAAACTGAATCCAGAAAAATGCTTGCCTGAAGAAACTGAATCGTCTGAGAAAAGAATTAGACGTTTAAAATTGTTTGAGGCAACGCATAAAATTTATAATTATTTTACAGACACAAACAACAAAACAGTTCCAGATTTAACAAATGAGGAAGAAAGAAAAAAATTTGTCGATTTTAAATTGAAATATAAGAAAGAGAATATTAATATTGACGATAATGATACGAACAAAAAGGCACTACTGAAAGTATTGTCGCAATATCCGTTTGTTTTATATAAAGATTTGAGAACAAATACCTTTGAATGGCATAAAGACCTTATAGAGGAAATATTAAAATCAAATCCTGATAAAGATGTTTGCTTTGACATGGAAAAGGATTACGACAAAAATTTCTCAACCTTAAAATTTCGACTTCGACGTGCTGCGTTTTTGGGTAATTATCAGGTGTTGGAAAGAGATTTTATAGGAAAACTTTTAGAATGGTTTTGTAAGATTGACCTATACTTTATCCCCAAAAAGAATGTAGAAGAACAAAAACAGGATGATATAACTGACTTGTTTCAAGAGGAATTAAGAAAAAAAGAAGAAAATCTGCGTGATTTCCCAATATTTGTTTTAGGCAATTATATCGAAATGATACAAAGAAATGGTTGGGTGGCTTATCGTCTTTTGAAAAACATTGAACAATTAAAGGAAGAATTTCAAGTCTCAACTCAAGGTAAGCAATTCCTCTATATGCTCCAAATGGAAGCCGCTTCTGTAATTGATGATTTTATGGAAATGATAAATAAAGATTATCGTTTTAAGTGGCGAGATATGTACAAAGAACTTGATAATAAGAATAATCATGAAAAATTGTATCTCGATACGGATAAAATTGACGTTTTTTTTAATTTAAGACCTGATTTGCTTGCAACAAATAAATCTCTAATCATAAAAGAAACTTTTTTAGACAATTCTGATATTTTGAAAAAAAGAGAATTTGTTAATTATTTGTGGATTAAACAATTATTATATGCAGATTGTATTGATAAAGACCCGTATATTCCAAAAGAAATTCGTTATCAAGAAAAAATTGATGCTATTATTGAAAAAATGAAAGGTTTTTTCCCAGAAAAAAACGTACAAGCATTTTTTATTGTTACCGATGGACAAGAAATACCTCATGTACAATATCAGCAGAGTGATATTTTAAGTGAATTCAAAAAATACTATATTAATCATAAATATGAGGTTAAAGAAATCGAAGAAGAAATCAAAAAATTAGAGCAAAATAGTCCAGACATAGAGGGTAAAAAAAATGAATTGAAACAATTAAAAGAAAGTCCGGATAAGAATTTATACAAATTTCCTGAATTTATAAAATTTCTCAACGGTACAGATGATACTCAATGTATCGCTTGTGAAACCACAGCAGAATATCAATGGGAAGATGAACAAAAACAATGGAAAAATATCTACAACGATAAAGAAGTTAATCTTGACTTTATGCCCTCCGATACTCAATGGCTATACCTCATACGCATTTCTGAACTTAAAGAAAACAAGAAAAGTGGGAAAGAAAAGTTTATAACACAAGGCTTATTGGGCTTTTATAGTAGCAAAAAGGAAGTAGCGAATGAAATCCTTCCAAAGCAACTTTTGATGCTATTGCGAAAAGATATGAGCGCATTTATACGAAAGCACCACAAAAATGATGAATTTTCACAATGGGTACTTGAAAAGGAAAAAGCGGATTATACTCTTACTTTAAACCACGGAATAGACGATTATTATAATTCTAAAGAATTAAATATCAGAAAATTAAAAGAAGAACCTAATTATATTAATTCTTTAGAATATTTCTTTGACTATTTAATTAATAAAGTTTGGTTATTATCTACTTTACATTTACCAAAAGAAGAAATAGAAGATGAAAAAATTGGAATTATAAATATAGTGAATATGTTCAAAAGAGCATATGACAAAATATTTAACTTGCAAATTGCTAATAATAAGAGTATTACAAAAGAACAATGTGATAAACATATAGTTTTTAATGCAATTAATATTAGCTACACAGATTTGAGAGAAATAGTATCTTTTCCCAAAGGTTTTTGCACAGAACTTGTTTTTGAATTACTTTATAATATAAAAAAACATGTGATTGAAAAAAGTTTTGATAATAAAATCGTTAATAATAATATTCCGCTAATTATTACCTTAAAAACAGAGTTGGCAGATGATATTTTATATTTGATAGTAGAAAATAATCACTACTATCCGCACAATGAGCATGAATTAAGAGGTAATGTGCACGGATTAAATCTATTAAAACAAGTCTTATTGAAACATAATGGGTTAAAGGAACTCAAAGAAGATAAAATATCTGAAACAAATATATTTAAAGTAATGATTCCCCTAAAAAATCAAATGAAATGAAGCCATATATTGTAATTATTGAAGACGATATAACAGACATTGATAAAATAAAGAATTTGTTATCATCTCGTTATGATTTTTATCCTGAAAATCAAAGTACAGATAATTCGTTTATTAATAATGTGCGAGATTCTATTAATAACAAGAATCCTCGAAAAAATGATGCAGAAAAAGCAGTAAAAGACGCTCTTAGTACATTTTCTGATAATATTACTGCTTTTATTGTTGATTATCAACTTGAAAATGTAGATGAACGAACAGTAACTATATCAGGTCTAAAATTTTATCAAGATTTTATTTCTAAAGAATATCCAACAAAACCTTGTATGATTTTAACTCATTTAAAATCAGCGAATGAAATAAATAGCATTCTTGATGAAATTGATAAAATTAACGACAGAAATAAATTAACTTTGCGTTTAAAACAATTAACGGATTCTAATTTTCAAAATAGCGTTAAACATTTTGTAGATAAGGCAAATCCTATTTTGCGTTTAATTGAAAAAATCAAACAGAAATCAATACGAAATCGCAATAATCAGCTCGACCAAACTTTAGATGATATAAAAAACAATTATACCCTATATAACAATAGTGTAATTTCGATTTTAACCACTTTTGCAAAGAGCACCCACGAAATAGATGATAATAAACAATCTGGGTTTATAAACCAATGTTCTAACTGTAAAATATAATCATATGAAAGAAGGACAAAAAATATTAATGCTTACAGAAAATTATAATATCTATAAAAAATTGGATAATACTATTTTGGGATTTTTTGTTGGTATAATTTCAGGAATAGAAATAGAGGCTTTTATGAATGGGAATAGTCCGCTGATAATAGCAATAGTTTTTAATATTCTATGCGTTCTTTCTATCTTACTAATATTTTATGCAATAGATATAAATACTAAATTTATTCAAAGTTGTAAAGATGTCGTGTTAAACCAAACAGAATATCAAAATAGAGAGAACATAATAAGCAAACTTGCTTCCAATACAAAAAAATTACAAGTTAAATTTAAGAGGTTACTCTGGGTAGCAATAGTTTTACTCTTCGTTGGAGTTGTAACGCTGAAAATTCCGTTTTCTCAAAATTTATCCAATATTTCTTATATCGTATGTCCCTGCCAACAAAATGATTCGATTCAAAACACACATTGTCAAGAACATATCTTAAATCTTGATACTTTAAATATTCAACATAAACAACAATCAGAAATCGACAGTATTCACAATAAAAAGTCACAATAAAAATAGTATTATGCCCGAATCTCAAAACATAGAATACAATAAACTGCCCGAAAAGAGCAATCAGTTTATCATTTTCAAAACCGAAGATGATAAAATTTCGGTAGATGTGCGTTTTGAAAGCGAAACGGCGTGGCTCACGCAGGCGCATTTGGCAGAACTTTTTCAAACTTCCCGCCCGAATATCACCATGCACATAAAAAATATTTTGGCAAGTGGCGAATTGGAAGAAAATGTGGTTAGTAAGAATTTCTTACACACCACTGA
>JAISKT010000142.1 GCA_031261295.1 Candidatus Symbiothrix sp.
CGAAAATCCGCTTACCAAATCGTTTTTGAAGCCTCGTATGAAATCCGCGCTTCGATTATCAATGCCACTTTGATTATTATTGTCGCTTTCATTCCCCTGTTTTTCCTTTCGGGAATGGAGGGCCGGATGCTTCAACCGTTAGGAATTGCCTTTATCATTTCCCTGTTCATGTCTTTGATTGTCGCCATGACACTGACGCCTTTGTTATGTAAATTGTTGTTGTCGAACGGCAAACTGTTGGATAAAAATCAGAAAGACAGTTGGTTGTCGCGTCATTTGGTCAAAGGATATACCCGGTCGTTGGAATGGACTTTGAAGAATAAAAAGCCGGTGCTGGTTTCGTCCGGTGTTCTGTTTATTATGGCTATTGTCCTGTTTTTCAATATGGGTTCGGCTTTTTTACCGGAATTTAATGAAGGGGCGTTGACGATTTCGGCGATAGCCAAACCGGGCATTTCCTTAGAAGAAACCGACCGGTTGGGGCAGTTGATAGAAGAAGAATTGTTGCGCATTCCCGAAATAAAAACCACCGCCCGGCGAACCGGCAGGGGCGATTTGGACGAGCATTCGCAAACGACCAACAGTTTTGAAATTGATGTGAAAGTCGCCTTGGACAAGCGTTCCCAAGAAACGTTCATGGAGGAGGTTCGGGAAAAATTGGCTTTCTTTCCGGGCATTGCCACCACTGTCGGTCAGCCGGTGGGGCATCGGATTGACCATATCCTTTCGGGAACCCGCGCCAATATTGCAATCAAGATTTTCGGTAACGACTTGAATCGTCTGTTTACATTGGGTAATCAGGTGAAAAATGCGATTTCCGATGTGCCGGGATTGGTGGATGTAAATGTGGAACAGCAAACGATGGTTCCGGAAATTCAAATCCGGGCCAATCGCTTGATGTTGGCGCGGTACGGCATTCCAATTGAAGAATTTAACCGGTTTGTGGGCCTTGCTTTTTCAGGAGAAAAACAAACGGAAATCTACGAAGGACAGCGCAGTTTCGATTTGGTTTTGAAACTGAATCCGGATTATACCACTACCATTGAAGGACTTAAAGCCGCATTGATTGATACGGGAAACGGCGGGAAAGCGCCTTTGGAAGAAGTGGCGGAAATTGTTTCGACTATAGGCCCGAATGCCATCAGCCGGGAAAATGTGCAACGGAAAATTGTCGTTGCGGTAAATGTAGCCGGACGCGATTTGGGTTCGGCGGTGAAAGAAATCCAACAAACCGTTGCGGCTCAAGTCACTTTTCCGGAAGGGTACCGCATCGAATACGGCGGACAATTTGAAAGCGCTCAACGGGCCTCGCGTACCTTATTGCTGACTTCCATCCTGGCCATCGGAATTATTTTCTTGTTGTTGTACCAGGAATTTAAGAACATCCGGTTGGCCGGATTGATATTGGTCAATCTGCCGCTGGCCTTGATAGGCGGGGTATTTGCAGTGTATTTCTCGTCCCAAGTGATTAGTATTCCGTCTATTATCGGGTTTATTACCTTGTTTGGAATTGCCACGCGAAACGGTATTTTGCTGGTTTCCAATTATCAGCATTTACGGGAAAAGCAAGTTCCTCTGTATGAAACGGTTTTGCAAGGATCCGCCGACCGGCTGAATGCCATCCTGATGACGGCCCTTGCTGCCGGTCTGGCTTTATTCCCTTTGGTCTTGAACGGCGACAAACCGGGAAACGAAATCCAAAGTCCCATGGCCATCGTGATTCTGGGCGGTTTAATAACTTCAACGCTATTAAACATTTATGTTGTACCTCTGTTGTATCAAACAATGAATCGAAAGTAAATGAAACGATTATTATTTTTAATATTAATTTGTTGTGCATCCCATACGTATGCACAACAGACCATCCTTGTTCAAATTGAACAAAACAACACGGTTTTGTCGGCTCTCCGGCAGCAAGCCGATGCGGAAAAGATAGGCAACAAGACAGGAATTTATTTAGAAAATCCTGCTATTGAGTACCATTATTTGTGGGGCAATTCGGCGGAAACAGGCAACCGTACCGATTTTGAAGCCCGCCAAAATTTTGATTTTCCGACGGCTTATTTTTATAAAAAGAAAGTTTCGGAGACTCAAAATCAGCAGGTGGACCTGAAATATTTGATAGAAAGGAAAAATATCCTTTTGGAAGCCAGGCAATTGTGTATCCGGTTGACTTATCAGAATGCACTGTATAACTATTTGTCGGAACGGATGAACGCGACCGAACGAATGGTTCAGGCTCATGAAAAGAAATTCCGTTCCGGGGAAATCAATGCCTTGGATTACAACCGGACCACACTGAATTTTTTGTCCGTTCAGAAGGAATTTAATTCCTGCCAAACGGAGCGGGAGTATCTTACGGATGAATTAATCAGGTTGAATGGCGGAATCGCTATCGACTATCCGGCGGCAATTTTTGAGCCGGTGTTGATTAATCCCGATTTTGAAGTTTTATATCCGGAATTAAAAGAAAAAAACCGGTCATTGATTTATTTTCAACAGGAAACCGCCTTGAGTAAAACCAATGAAAAACTCCGGCGTTCGCTTAATTTACCGAAATTTTCGGCAGGTTATATGAGTGAAAAAGTATTGACGGAACATTTCCGGGGAGTAACAGTCGGCGTCTCGATTCCTTTGTGGGAAAATAAAAATACGGTGAAACAACTGAAAGCGCAAACGCAGGCCAACCAAGCCACGGAAGAAGATGCGAACTTGCGTTATCGCAACGAAACGAGGGCGTTGCATAAAAAAGCGCTGAGTCTTTCCGGGATTGTGGAAGATTCCCGGGTACGCACCCTGTCCGGCAACAGTATCGAATTATTGAAAAAAGCATTAGATGCCGGCGAGATTTCGATTATCAATTACATTCTCGAAACGGAAATCTATTTTGAAGTCACCCAAGGTTTATTAGAAACCGAACGGGATTTGCATCTGACGGTCGCCGAATTGATGCAATGGGATTTGTAAATATATAAAGGAAAAACGCAAAAGGGATTGGCTTTATTCTTCCTCCAATTCCTTCAATTCTTCCAGACTCTTCCGAATAGAGGCGATATTTTTGTCATAAATTAATTTCCAAGACCAATAAGTAAGCAATATTGCCAGTAGCAATACGCATATCAGAAATATCCACAGTGTTACACTTACTTTATTTTCGGCATAAGTAAGAATGCCCAATAGTACAAAAATCGGAATGTAAACAAGCGATGCAATTTTATCCCATTTTATATGAATATTGTATCGGTTCATATAATATATGTTATCATTGATACTTTTTGAAAAATCAATTTTCATCAATCCATGTAGCTTGTATATTGCCCAAATAAGATAGATGAAAGAAAATATTGCTGTGAAAATGATAGTAACATTTCCCCAAAAAACGCTTTTAACCCGTTCTATTATAAATACACAAAGTGGAATAGCAACTAATAATACGCAGATTGAAGATATATCAAGATTTATCAACTTGCTTACCGTTTTTGTTGTTTTGCTTTGCAACATTTCCTTTAAAATGCTTCCTTTCAACATTTCCTGTTTGTTCAGACGTTCGTCTAACGAAGCCCATACATTTTTTAATTCATCTAATTCCATCACTTCATTTTTTTTACTGATTCGACATTGTTTTAAGTTTCTCCTTAATTCGCTTCAGTTTTGTGGCCACATTACTGATCGATAATCCGGTGATTTCAGCAATTTCCTGGTACGGTTTTTCTTCCAGCCAGAGCAAGATAATCGCACGTTCCATTGTTTTCAGTTGGTGAATCAATCGGTACAGTTCCTGAATGTCCTCCGCCATACCGTCCGGTTCGAAAACGATTTCTTCGGACAGGGAAAGCGAAACATGCGGATGATGCCTGTTTCCCCGGCGAATATCCGAAATACAACTATTCAAAGCGATTTTGTAAATCCAGGTCGAATAACTGCTTTCATTCCTGAACTTGGGGTAGGCCCGCCAAAGATTGAGAACGACTTCCTGATAAAGGTCTTCCATGGGAGAATGTTCAGAAACATAAAAAGAGCAGACTTTATAAATGATTCGTTCGTTTGCCTGAATCATTCGGATAAATTCACTCTCTAATTCCGTGTCGTTATGCTTGCTCATAAATTGCCGTTTCTATATTAGTCGCAAGAAAATAAAAAAAATGGCAAAAACGCAATTTTTAATTACCTTTGTGCCTTAATTAAGGCAAAAAGATGATTACAGTAAACAATTTAGCGATTCAATTTGGGAAAAGGGTGCTTTTCCAAGACATATACTTGAACTTTACTCCGGGTAACTGCTACGGCATTATCGGAGCCAATGGCGCAGGTAAATCCACCTTTCTGAGAGCTTTAAGCGGCGACTTGGAACCGACTAACGGCACGATTGCTTTTGGTTCCGGCGAACGGCTTTCCGTATTAAAACAAGACCACTTCGAGTTTGATGAATTTACCGTCATGGAAACGGTATTGCGCGGCCATACGGTATTGTGGAGCATCATGAATGAGAAAGAAGCCCTCTATGCGAAAGCCGATTTCAACGATGAAGACGGCGTCCGGGCGGCGGAATTGGAAGAACGGTTCGCGGAGTTGGAAGGCTGGAATGCCGAGAGTGATGCCGGCAATCTGTTAAGCGGATTGGGCATTAAAGAAGAGATGCACAACAAAATCATGAAAGATGTGAGCGCCAAAGAAAAAGTGCGCATCCTGCTGGCGCAAGCTCTTTTCGGCAAGCCCGACAATCTGCTTTTGGATGAGCCTACCAACGACTTGGACATTGATACCGTAATGTGGTTGCAAAACTATTTAGCTGATTTTGAAAACACCGTTTTGGTCGTTTCCCACGACCGCCACTTCTTGGATTCCGTTTGTACGCATACGGTAGATATTGATTATGGCGATATTAAACTTTTTTCCGGCAACTATACTTTCTGGTACGAATCGTCTCAATTAGCGCTTCGCCAGCAACAGCAACAGAACAAGAAAGCGGAAGAAAAAAAGAAAGAACTGGAAGAATTTATCCGCCGTTTTAGCGCCAATGTGGCCAAGTCGAAACAGACCACTTCCCGCAAAAAGATGATTGAAAAGCTCAACATTGAAGATATTCAACCTTCCTCCCGCAAATATCCGGGCATCATCTTCACACCCGACCGGGAAACCGGAAACAAGATTTTGGAGGTGAACGGTTTAGCCGCAAGCATTGACGGAGAAACCTTATTCAAAAGTGTTTCATTCAATGTGGAAAAAGGCGATAAAATCATCTTCTTATCCAAAGATCCTCGCGCCATGACCGCCTTTTTTCAAATCATCAACGATGAGCAAGAGGCAGATGAGGGCGCTTTTGAATGGGGACAAACCATCACTACCGCCTACCTGCCCTTAGATAATTCCGCTTTTTTTGATACCGATATGAATTTGGTGGATTGGATCGGACAATTCTCCGATGATACGCACGAAGTCTATTTAAAAGGTTATCTGGGAAAAATGCTGTTTTCAGGCGAAGAGGTTTTGAAAAAAGCCAGCGTTTTATCCGGAGGTGAAAAAATGCGCTGCATGATTGCCCGGATGATGTTGAAGAACGCCAACTGTATGATATTGGATTCTCCGGCCAACCATCTGGATTTGGAATCCATACAGGCATTCAACAATACCTTGAAGAATTTCAAAGGCAATATCCTCATGTCATCACACGACCACGAATTTATTCAAACGGTGTGTAACCGAGTCATTGAATTAACGCCCAATGGAATCATTGATAAGCGAATGGAGTATGATGAGTATGTTACTTCGAGTGAAATAAAAGAGCTGAGAAAGAAGCTCTACAAATAAACATCAATCTAAAAGAATTGTCATTGCGGGCTTGACCCGCAATCCCAAGATGTTCGTTAAACACTAATGATGCAAGATATTGAATATTAGCTATTAACGATTTTCAGGGGATTGCGGGTCAAGCCCGCAATGACAGACTTTCAAGTTTTTACTGTTTTTCCGCCACGATCTTTTTTACCGTTTCAACCAATTTATCTATTTCTTCCGTTGTATTATAAAACGAAAAAGACGGACGAACAGAAGCTTCCACACCCAATCTTCGCAAGGCCGGTTGCGCACAATGATGCCCGGCTCGCAAGGCAATTCCTTCCTGGTCAAGCAGTTTCCCCACCTCCGGCGTAGGTATTCCCGGAACGATGAAAGAAACCACACTTATCCTGTCGCGCGGATTGCCAATTAGTTGAATCCCGTCGATTTGCTCCAACTCCTTGCGGGCGTATTCGGTCAGGTAATGTTCGTATTTTTCAATATTGTGGATGCCGATTTTACTCACATAATCCAAGGCGGCTCCCAGCCCGATAGCATCCGCTACGTTGGGTGTTCCCGCTTCAAATTTAGCCGGCGGCGCATTGAAAATCGTTTCCTCAAAAGTGACGTCTTTAATCATATTTCCTCCGCCTTGCCAGGGAGGAATGAGATCCAGCAGTTCTTTCTTGCCGTACACTACTCCGATTCCGTTGGGAGCATAAATTTTATGTCCCGAGAAAACAAAGAAATCTACATCCAAGTCTTGAACATCTACCGGCGTATGGGCAATAGATTGCGCACCGTCTATCAAAACCCGTGCGCCGTACCGTTTGGCCATATCAATCATTGTTTTGGCAGGAGAAATGGTTCCGAAAGTGTTATTCACCTGGGCGAAAGAAACAATTTTTGTCCGCGAACTCAACAACCTTTCATATTCTTCCAGAATGATTTCCCCTTTATCATTGATCGGAATCACCAGCAATTTGGCATTTTTTTCTTTCGCCAACTGTTGCCAGGGAACAATATTTGCATGATGGTCTAAGGTGGAAACAATGATTTCGTCGCCCGGTTGGATGAATTTCCAACCGTAAGTTTGAGTCACTAAGTTGATGCCTTCGGTCGTTCCCCTCACGAAAATAATGTTTTCTTCGGAAGGTGCATGAATGAATTTACTGACTTTTTCCCTCGCTCCTTCATAGCCATCGGTAGAACGCGCCGCCAAAGTGTGCGAAGCCCGGTGAATATTGGAATTGTCGTTTTCGTAATAATGCTTGATCGCTTCGATTACCTGACCGGGCTTTTGTGTAGTAGCCGCATTATCAAACCAAATCAGGTCTTTTCCGTGCACTTTTTGATGCAAAATCGGAAAATCTTTGCGAATGGCTTGTACATCAAAAGTATCCCGACCATTGTAGGTAATGGGTTGATCCCTCAAAAAAGAATATTGGGAATAACCCGTATCGGCAAATTCATTGGTCGCCGCCGAATGCAAGCGGGAAGTTTCAACCGGCGCTTTTTCTTCATCAGGGAAGAAAAGCCCGGACAATTCCCCTGCTTCGGGAAAAACATTTCCGATATTGGAAAGAGAGGGCGGCGCTATCAGTTGTTGAAAAGAGGCAAAAACGCCGCTCAGATCAAGACTGTCGTCCGGCAAAGCTTGCGAAGCAGTTTGCAACTCCTCCTCAGGAAGTATGCGCCCTGCAATCTCCCGCAAATGCTCGAAGTTTATATTTTGCATAATTGTTCTTGTTAGGTTCTTAAGCCCCTTCTTAAGAAACTTAAGGAGCTTAAAAAATTACTTCAATACCGTTTTGCGGTTGTTATAATCGTGATAATAACCCACTTCTACATTTTCGAGGACGGCGATGGCATCGTCTGTCAAGGATGCCAGGGAGAAATATTTGGTCAGCAAATAGGCTGCTACCCCAAATTTATCCAATCCCATCAAACGTGCGGAAAGACTGGGTGCTATTTCGCCCGGAATACCGGCTTGATGCAGACCTACGGTTCCTTGTTCTTGTTCGCCGGTGCGAACTAAAATGAAACTTGTCGTCCCAACTCCCCGATTGGTCAAGTATTGACCTTGAATTTCGACTTTGTCGCTGGGGATAATGGGGACACCGCGCCACGTGATGACCGGAACACCAAAAACGACGGTAGTTACAGGCGGAACACCGCGCCAGGTACACTCTCTTTCAAAAGCGGCAATTGCCCGCGGATTGGCTAAAAAGAAGGACGGTTTTTTCCAAACCAACGACAATAATTCGTCCAAATCATCGGGCGTAGGGGTGCCGTAACGAGAACTGATGCGATAGCCCGGTTCTACGCTTGCCAACAAGCCAAAGTCCTTATTATTAATCAATTCCCATTCTTGCCGTTCCTTGATACTTTCGATACTCAAACGCATCTGTTGTTCGAGTTGGTTGTATGGATTATTGTACAAATCGGTCACACGGGTATGCACACGCACCACCGTTTGTAACGTATTCAACGAATATTCGCGCGGTTCTTCTTCGTAATCAATGTAGGTTTCGGGAATGATATTGTCTTCTGTATGACCGGAGGCCAAATCAATGTGTTTTTCGCCGTGCGCATTGACCGTTGCTTTCAAGCGTAGATGTTCATCGACCGCTTTTTGAAATTGTTCGCGGAAAGTCGGAATATCTTTGATGATATCTTCCAACTCTTTGCTGTTCAAGGTAAAGAATATCGCAGAGGTAATTGCTTTCACGGTTACGGAAGAAGATTTATCGGAAAGCAAATCGGCTTCGCCAAAATATTCCCCTTCGCTCAGTATGGCAATACGCAAATCTTCACCGTGAGTACCTTTGCTGGATATTTCCACTTCTCCTTGTGCTACAATAAAAAATTTCTGGGCATCTTTTCCTTCCTGAATCAAAGCGCCACCCAAATTAACGGTTTCTATTTGAAACTTCTTAGCCAAGCGATTTACTATATCCGGATCGATATGGGCAAACAGCGGAATGCGGCGGAACGATTCCACACGAAAAGAGGGAACGCCATTGAAAAATTCCACTTCAATACGTTCGGCTTTTTTCAACTCTACTTTCGTGCGATTTACACGATAAGTGCCCGAATCCACTTGCACCCAAGGAAGTAATTTTAATAACAATCTCGGGGTAATCGACCCCATTTGGGGCGGTGTTTTCGTTGTCGTTGCTAATTTTTTAGCTGTTGCGGTAGTAATGCTGCGTTGTAAATCGTTCTGTGCCATGATGATAATTTTTTACCCCTAAATCCCCTAAAGGGGACTTCGGAGAGTACATATTATTTAGTTATTTTTATTTTCACTTCTTTTGAAACCCTTTGCTCACCAAAGCCCCCTTTAGGGGGTTGGGGGGTAATCGAAAACGCCTTGATTACCAGGTTTTCTTTTTCCTGCAAAGAAAGGATAATGTATGTAATATCCGGATCGAAAGCCAGCCGTATATCTTCTTCCGACGGGCGGGCGGGTGATGCCGGGTGACTGTGATAATTGGCAATAATCTGCAATCCCTGCGACCGCGCTTCCCGCAAGACCCCGAATTGTTCTTTCGGATCGAAAGAAAAATGTTCGGGACTGTGATCAACATTGGTCAACGGATATTGCTTGACGACTGTGTTCTCTTTCCCAATCAAAAGGCCGCAAGCCTCATCCGGTAATTCATTTTTTGCTTGCGCAATGATACCGTCAATAATGTTTTGAGGAATAAAAATCATTTTTCTATTTCAACGTTGTAAATATGCGGCGTATCGGTTTCTTTTACCGATAACACTTTGAATCCCTGTTCTGTAGCGCTTTTCGGAACATTTTCCAAAGGCTCTCCCTCCGTCAATTTCACATTCAGGATGTCTCCTTTTTGAAGTTTGTTCAATTCGATTTTTGTTTTCACAAAAGTCATCGGACAATGTTCTTTTGTCACGTCTAAATTAAATATTGCCATAAAATGAGAGTTATAAACTAAAAACTAAGAACTAAAAGTTACGCAAAGCGCTGTAATATAGGCGTCAGCTAACTTTTAGTTTTTAGTTCTTAGCTTTTAGTTAAATAAACAGTGTTTGTCCTCCTTCCGACAGTTGCAGGAAAGAGGTTACTCCTAATACGTCTTTTAGTTCGGGAATGAAATCGCTTCTCTGCAAGCCCAGGATGTGCATGGCCATTTCGCAGGCATAGAAATTGATTCCCAATTGTTTAGCAGCCTCTACCAATTCTTCCAGCGTAGCTACATTGTTTTTCCGCATCAAAGAGCGGAAAATTTTCGGGCTGATGCCGCAAAAGTTGAGCCGACTCACAGGGGAAGCTTTCAAACCGCCCATCATTACCCCGAACACTTTGGGCAAGAAGCCTTTCCCGACAGGGGAACGGCCTTGTTTTATTTTGATGGCGTCCAATCCCCAGAAAGTGAAGAAAAGATTCACTTCGTATCCTACGGCCGCCGCTCCGGTAGCCAATGTAAAAACAGCTGTTAATTTGTCAAAATCACCACTAAATGCGATAATGGATAGTTTCTTTGTTTGTTTGTCCTCTGCCATTCTTTATATACTATTTTTTACGGTTGGATATATCACAAACCGCTTGTTCGTAATCAATCAGATGTGTTACAGTAGGGTGCGCCCCGCAAACCGGACATTTCTCCGAACGTTTCGTTTTGACGGTTCTGAAATCCATGGTTTTGGCATTGAACGAGAGTAGTTTATCGGTTAACAAATCCCCTACACCGGTCAGGTATTTTAACGCTTCCGCCGCTTGAATTGTTCCAAGCATACCGGCAATTGCACCCAGAACGCCGGCCTGCGAACAGGTGGGAACGGCATTCGGCGGCGGCGGGGAATGGAACAGGCAACGATAGCAAGCCGTTCCCGGTACATGCGTAAACGTTTGTCCGTCAAACCGTAAGATTCCTCCGTGGGAAAACGGTTTTCCCGCAATGACACATGCGTCATTGATAAGGAATTTCACCGGGAAATTGTCGGTACCGTCCACAATAAAATCGTAATCCTTGATAATCTCCAAAGCATTTTCCGCAGTGAGAAGCTTCCGGTAAGTGATTACGTTGACATCCGGATTCAGTTGGTTGATTTTTTCCTTGGCGGAAATCACTTTGGGCTTATCCACATCTTGCGTAAAATGAATGATTTGCCGTTGGAGATTGCTCAAATCCACCACATCCCCGTCGATGATCCCGATTGTCCCGACACCTGCCGCCGCCAAATAAAAAGCGACCGGAGCGCCCAAACCACCGGCTCCAACAATCAACACTTTGCCCTTGTTTATTTTTTCCTGGCCTTCTACTCCTACATCCTGAAGCAGGATATGCCGGCTGTACCGTTTTATTTGATCTTCCGTGAAATCCATTACAGGCAGCCTCCTCCCATAAAATACAAGAAATCAACTACGTCTCCGTCTTTCAATTCAATGGTTTCGTAATCTTCCTTGGATATAAATTCCTCATTCAACTGCACCGAAACCATATCCGGCTGTGTGATGTTGTTCAATGCAATGAGTTTGGCAAGCGTTGTCGGATTTTCCAACTCCTGCGATTTTCCGTTAACTGTTATTTTTGACATTGTTGCTATTTTTTTTTAAGAAGCTTAAGCTCCTTAAGAATCTTAAAAGTTCCCTTAAACTCCCTCAGAAAAGAGTGGCGTAGATAAATACCTTTCGCCGGTATCCGGTAGGATTGCCACGATGATTTTACCTTTATTCTCTACTCGTTTGGCGATTTGCAAGGCGGCAAAGGCGGCGGCTCCGGACGAAGCGCCTACCAAAAGGCCTTCTTTCTGCGCCAGGAGACGGCTTGTTTCGAAAGCTTCCTCATTTTTTACCTTATATATCTCATCTACAATTTTAGAATTGAATACTTTCGGGATAAATCCCGCACCGATACCCTGGATTTTGTGCGGGCCGGGTTTTCCTCCCGATAATACCGGAGAATCAAACGGTTCTACTGCAATCACTTTGATATTGGGATTGTATTTTTTCAGGACTTCGCCGGCTCCGGTAATGGTTCCTCCGGTGCCCACAGCAGAAATAAAAATGTCCACTTTGCCGTCGGTATCCCGCCAGATTTCTTCCGCCGTCGTGATGCGGTGAATCTGCGGATTGGACGGATTTTGAAATTGTTGGGGTATAAATGAGTTCGGATATTGTTTTTGCAGTTCTTCCGCTTTGCGGATAGCGCCGCTCATTCCTTCAAAACCCGGCGTAAGGACAAGTTCGGCGCCCAAAGCCCTCAACAAGCTGCGGCGTTCGATACTCATGGTATCCGGCATGGCAAGTATCAATTTGTAGCCTTTGGCGGCGGCAATGAAAGCCAACGCGATACCGGTATTGCCACTCGTAGGTTCAATAATGATACTGTTGGGAGTAAGCAAGCCTTTTTCCTCGGCATCTTCAATCAATGCCAGGCCGATACGGTCTTTGACGCTTCGGGCCGGATTCAAATACTCAAGTTTTGCCAGGATTTGTACATCTTCGATATGGTTGAGTTTTCCAATTTTTCTCAATTCCAAAAGTGGCGTATTGCCAATCAATTCCGTTAGTTTCTTTGCAATTTTTGCCATAATGTCCTTATTATTTTATTTTCTGCAAATTTATATTATTTTCTGCAAAGGTGTAACAAAATAACAAACAAAAAAATACCATTAATGTGGTATTTTTTTTTGTTTTATTAAAAAAAGTGTTACATTTGCACCGGATTTAGTAATAAAACAAAATTTAATGAGTCAATTTTATTTTATATATTCTTTCTTTTATTTTTACTTTAGTAAAAAGTAAGACAGGATTTATATAATAAATGGAATAAAGAATGAAAAAAAATATAAAATCCTGTCAGAAATGGCGGGATTTTTTTTTGAAACAAAATTGAAGAATGAAAACAGTAGCCATCCAGGGAATCAAAGGCGCGTATCATGAAATAGCCGCCCGCGAATATTTTTACGAAAAAAGTACGGAAGAAATAGCTATTCTTCCTTGTAATCAATTCAAAGATGTCATTGCGGCCGTGAAGAAAGACCCGAATGTGATTGGTATCATGGCCATTGAAAATACCATCGCCGGCAGTTTATTGCAAAACCATGAATTGATCCGGGAAAGTGATTTGGTCGTGGTCGGCGAACAAAAGATACGGATTTCTCACAGTTTCGCTTCCCTTCCGGACGATTCCTTGGAAACGATTACCGAGGTAAATTCGCATCCGATTGCGCTGATGCAATGCGGCGATTTCCTGAATACCTTACCTCAAGTAAAGATTGTGGAAGAAGAAGATACGGCCTTGAGCGCCAAGTTGATAGCGGATAATAAATTGAAAGGTCATGCCGCTATCTGCAGCAAATACGCCGCCGAATTATATGGCCTGAAAATTTTAGCGGAAGGCATTGAAACCAACAAGCGGAATTTCACCCGCTTCCTGTTAGTGGCCAATCGCTGGCTGGCCGAAGAGTTGGTCGATAATGTGGAAATCAGCAAATCTTCGGTTGTTTTTACACTTCCGCATACCGAGGGAAGTTTATCTAAAGTATTGACTATCTTGTCTTTTTATGATATTAATCTCACTAAAATCCAATCGCTCCCGATATTGGGCCGCGAATGGGAATATCTTTTCTATGTGGATTTGACTTTCAATAATTTATTGAAATATAAACAAGGATTGGATGCAATGCGTCCTCTGACAAAGGATTTTAAGATTTTGGGAGAATACAGGGAGCAACAGAAAGCGTGACCCCCCAACCCCCTAAAGGGGGCTTAGAGTAGCGATGTTATCAAAACAGCAAAAATAAAAACGGTAATAATATGGCAAATAATGAAAATACCCACTTAGCAAAGTCCCCTTTAGGGGATTTAGGGGTAATACCGGCCAATCGAGTCAATTCAGTCAGCGAATATTACTTTTCCAAAAAACTGAAAGAAGTGGCGGATATGAATGCCAAGGGTTTGGATGTAATCAATTTAGGCGTGGGAAGTCCGGATTTGCCACCTTCCGAAGACGCCATCGAAACCTTGTGTCATTCGGCCCGGCAAGCCGATTCGCATGGTTATCAACCCTACGTGGGAATTCCCGAATTGCGCCGCGCCTTTGCCGGTTGGTACAAAAAATGGTACCGGGTGGATTTGAATCCGGATACGGAAATTCAACCTTTGATTGGCTCAAAAGAAGGCATTTTGCATATTTCCCTGGCTTTCCTCAATCCGGGAGACGGGGTGTTGGCGCCCAATCCGGGTTACCCGACTTACAGTTCGGTCAGTAATCTGGTGGAAGCCCGCATTATCCCGTACGATTTGAAGGAAGAAAACGACTGGCAACCCGATTTGGAAGCCTTGGAGAAATTGGATTTATCGAATGTAAAATTGATGTGGGTCAATTATCCCAATATGCCGACCGGCGCTCCGGCCACGAAAGAGTTGTATCAAAAGTTGGTTGATTTCGGTCGTAAGCACAGTATAATCATCTGTAATGACAATCCTTACAGCTTTATTTTAAACGAAAATCCAATCAGTATTTTGGAGATCGAGGGAGCGAAAGATATTTGCATTGAGATGAATTCCTTGAGTAAATCGCAGAATATGCCGGGCTGGCGGATGGCGATGCTGGCTTCCAATCCGCAGTTTGTGCAATGGATTTTGAAAGTGAAAAGCAATATCGACAGCGGCCAGTTCAAACCGATGATGTTGGCGGCGGCCCGGGCATTGCAAGCGCCCAAAGAATGGTATTCGGATATGAACAAAATCTACCGGAAACGCCGGAAAATGGCGGAAGAGATAATGAAGCTGCTGGGTTGCACTTTCGACCCGAAACAATCGGGAATGTTTTTGTGGGGAAAAATTCCTTCTCGCTACGAAAGCAGCGAAGCATTAGCCGATACAATATTATATAATGCACATGTCTTTATTACTCCCGGATTTATCTTCGGCAGCAACGGAAACAACTATATACGTATCTCACTCTGTTGCAAAGAGGAGAAATTACGGGAGGCGCTGGAGAGAATTGGGTGCACGGTGCACGGTGGAAAGGTGCAGGAAAAAGAATAGCAAATATAAACAATCGTGTACCGTGTACCTTTATACCGTGCACCCCAAAATAATAAATCATGGAATTAGAATCAATTTTATTGCCCGGCATCAGCGAGCAAAGGCCGGTGGTGATTGCCGGCCCTTGCAGCGCCGAAACGGAAGAACAGGTGATGACCACCGCCCGGGAGTTAGCGAATAAAGGCATCCAAATATACCGCGCCGGAATCTGGAAACCCCGTACCAAACCGGGTGGTTTTGAAGGCATTGGCACAGAAGGGCTTGCCTGGTTGCAGCGGGTGAAAAAAGAAACCGGAATGTACGTGGCCACCGAAGTGGCGACAAAAAGCCATGTGGAAGAAGCGGTCAAACATCATATCGACATCTTGTGGATTGGTGCAAGAACTTCCGTCAATCCGTTTGCCGTGCAGGAAATTGCCGATGCGCTGAAAGCGACCGGTTTCGACGGGCCGGTTTTAATCAAAAATCCGGTGAATCCCGATTTGGAATTATGGATTGGCGCCATCGAACGGATTTATAATGCCGGGATTAAGAAGATTGGAGCCATTCATCGCGGATTCAGTACGTATGACAAAAAATTGTACCGCAATCTCCCGCAATGGCATATCCCGATTGAGTTGAAGCGGCGCATTCCCACTTTGCCGCTGTTTTCCGACCCCAGCCATATCGGCGGGAAAAGGGAATTGGTTGCACCGCTGAGCCAGCAAGCGATGGATTTGAATTACGACGGCCTGATTATCGAATCCCATTGCCGGCCCGATAGCGCCTGGAGTGATAAAGACCAGCAAGTTACGCCGGATATATTGTCGTACATTCTGAACACCTTGGTGATTCGCGATACCCACCAGACTACGGAGAACCTGACCGAACTCCGCCAGCAAATCGACGAAATCGACAATGAATTACTCTCCATTCTGGCCAAACGGATGCGTATTTCCAAAGAAATCGGACAATACAAAAAAGAGCACAATATGCCTGTCCTTCAAACGGTTCGTTACGATGAAATTTTGGGAAAACGGATTTCGGAAGCGGAGAAAATGGGCATGGGAAACAGTTTTATGAAGACCGTACTGGAAGCTATCCATGAAGAATCCATCCGGCAACAAATAGAAGTGATAAATCAATGAGAATACAGATTCTGGGCGCGGGAAAGATGGGTTCTTTCTTCGCCGATGTGTTGAGTTTTGAACACGAAACGGCCATTTTCGACTACAATCCCGAAAAATTGCGGTTTACCTACAATTGCATCCGGATGAGTGATGTGAAAGAAATCGCTGATTTTCAACCGGAAATACTGATCAATGCCGCCACGGTGCAATATACGATTGAAGCGTTTAAGCAGACGTTGCCTTACGTTCCCCAATCGTGCATTATCTCGGATATTGCTTCCGTAAAGACCGGATTGAAAGCTTTTTATGAAAATGAGGGAAGACCTTTTGTATCGACACACCCGATGTTCGGGCCGACTTTTGCCAACCTGGGCAATCTGTCTTCCGAAAATGCGATTATCATTTCGGAGTCTTCCCATTTGGGAAAAGTATTTTTTCGCGATTTATATAATTCGTTGAAATTGAATATCTTCGAATATACATTTAAAGAACATGATGAAACAGTCGCCTATTCCCTGTCCATTCCTTTTGCCTCCACTTTGGTGTTTGCATCGGTGATGAAGCACCAGGAAGCGCCGGGAACGACTTTCAAAAAACACATGGACATCGCCCGCGGCCTGATGTCGGAAGATGATTACCTCTTGACGGAAATATTATTCAATCCGCATACCCCCGAACAATTGGGGCTAATCCGCAAAGAGTTAGCCAATTTGCTACGGATTATTGAAGCAAAGGATTCAACGGCGATGAAGGATTTTCTGCACGAAGTAAGACAGAAAATAAGTTGAAAAAAACGTTTTCGATAATAGCTTACACACCTAAAACAATGGCTGCATCAATTTTTAAGTTTTTGCTTATGTTTCGGGCAACAGACAAAGGTGGTTCGCTTTTTCCATTGAGATATTCGCTGATGCGTGATGGGCTTACACCAACCATATCCGAAAGGCTTTTTTGTGTTAAATCCATCTCGTACATACGAAGTTTTATTACATCAACTAACGAGAGTGCTGCTATTGGAAATTTCTCCTCCTCATAATCGGCTACCAAATTGGAAAGCAATGTCAACTCAATCAAATTTTTATCATCGGCAGGAGTATTATTATCCACAACCAACAAAAGTTCTTCTATTCTTTCCATAGATGCTTTATGCTCCATTTCTGTATTAATCTTTGTCATTGCTTTATATTTTAGAACAATCATTTATTTTATCATATTCGGCATGAGTGCCAATAAAACGGATATAAACCATTTTAGGAATAAACAGTACAATTGTAATCAATCTGTAGCTGTTTCCTTTTATGTTGAACACAAACCGCTGATTACTGATAGTATCCACACTATTGAATGTTTTCTTAATGTCGGCAAAACAGTTCCAATCGGCTTTGCGTGTTTTAGCGTACCATTCTTCCAACGGCTGTTTGGAATCTGCATAATTTGTATAAAAATCAACAATGGTACTATGCGCTATTACTCTCATGTTTTATAAATTAGATAGAACAAAGGTATATAATATATTACAAATAACAAAATAAAATTCCAATAACCGCATTGATAGTAAAATTTGAATTTGTGGTTTTGTTAATTTTTGATAATTCCTTGGTTTATATAAAAAAAGGCATTACCTTTGTCAATTAAATAAACGATAAAAAGCTTTTATTACAAAATAGAAAACAGTTTATAAAGACATAATTCATTAAAAGAAAAAACGTTAGCTTTTATTCTTGCTTTAGAAATCTCGAAAATTTCAATGTCGACAAGAATAAATAAGTCAACGTCCACTTAGATTCGTGGGCTAAACTTATTTGTCGACATGGGTATTCGAGAACCTCTAAAGCAAATAAAGTTAATAGTCCCACGTTTTTTATTTTAAATAACCGCTTCTCAGGGACTTGGAGGCATAAATTCTACAGGCATGCAGAACAAGTCAAATATGTTTCAACAAACATATATCACACTTTACACAAAATAAATCAAATGCCGTCATTTCTCACTTCGTTCGAAATGACGGGGTAAGGAGTTTGACGGACGTTCGGTTCTCGGATTTTTCTCTCTCATTTTTATCCGTTTGAACACGTCTGTCACCCCCAGGGTACAGGCAATGTTGCCTATACCCTTTATCAGATTATAAATTTAAAATAAATAATAATGAA
>JAISKT010000184.1 GCA_031261295.1 Candidatus Symbiothrix sp.
ACCAGTGACGATCTTTCTCGTTTGACGGTGGACGATATTGCCAGTTTTTCGATTATGAAAGATGCCAATGCCACCGCTTTATACGGAGCGCGAGGTGCTAATGGCGTTATCTTGGTTACCTCCAAGGAAGGGCGTGAAGGGAAGGTGAAAATTTCATTTCGTGCGGAAGGCTCCTATTCTGAACCAACGGAAAAAATTAAATATGCCGATCCGGTCACTTACATGCGCCTGCATAACGAAGCCGTCAGAACGCGCGACCCGATGGCTTCGGAGATATATTCTTCCGAGAAAATTTATAATACGGAGCGCGGAATAGACCCCATACGCTATCCTGCCAACGACTGGCAGAAACTGCTCTTTAAGGATCATACCTTCAACCATCGTTATAACATGAATATCAGCGGAGGCGGGAAGATAGCGCGTTATTACATTGCTGCATCCTACTCGCGCGATAATGGAATCATCAATATGGACAAACGCAACAGCTTCAATAACAACATTCAGATTGACCGTTATGTGTTGCGTTCCAATATCAACATTAATCTTACCCCCACTACCGAAGCGGTTGTGCGTCTGCATGGAGCTTTCGATGATTATTCCGGTCCTTTGGATGGCGGAAGCGATTTGTACAAAAAGGCGATGCATGCCAATCCTGTGTATTTCCTTCCCTATTATGAGCCGGACGAGGACAACAGAAGCACTAAACATATCATGTTCGGAGATTATGACACCGGAGGGCAGCTGAATCCTTATGCGCAAATGCTGAGAGGGTACAAAACAAGCGACCGTTCGGATATGCTGGCACAGTTTGAAGTAAAGCAAAATCTTGACTTTATTACCAAAGGATTGGCCGTCAGAGGTCTGTTCAATGTCAATCGCTATTCTTTGTTAGACCTGCAACAATCGTACAACCCCTTCTACTATCAGTTGGCCGTAACAGACGACCCGAATGCGTACAAACTCGTCGCGCTGAATCCTACCGGAGGAACCGAATCATTGGAGTTGACCTCAACCTACAAGGAACAGATCAGCACCATGTATTTTGAAGGCGCTGCGATGTATAACCGGACTTTTGCCGAGAAACACGACGTATCGGGTTTGTTGGTCTATACCTTGCGCGAATCGGTGTCCGGTCAGCCACTGAACGGCATTGCATGGAATCTGCAAGCCGCACTTCCCCGCAGAAATTTGGGATTGGCAGGACGTGTCACTTATGGTTACGACAACCGTTATTTTGTCGAAGCCAATTTCGGATACAACGGTTCCGAGCGTTTTGACAAAAATGAACGTTTCGGGTTCTTTCCTTCCATCGGTGGCGGGTGGATTGTTACCAATGAGTCGTTTATGCAGCCGTTCAGCTCCGTTTTATCCAAACTCAAATTGAAAGCCACTTATGGATTGGTGGGAAATGATGAAATCGGCAATATGAATGAACGGTTTTTCTATCTGGCCCAAGTGAATCTGAACGATAACGGCAAAAAGTATTCTATGGGATATAACTGGAATTACTCACCCGGCGCAGGAGTCTCTATATCGCGTTATGAAAACCCTTTTATAACATGGGAAATAAGCCGGAAAACCAATCTGGGCTTTGAATTGAACCTGTGGAACAGTTTAGAATTGCAGATGGACTATTTCATTGAAAAAAGGAGTCAGATTTTGCAGAGAAGAGCCGATATACCCACCACTATGGGCTTGCAGGCCACTCCCTATTCCAATATCGGTAAAGCCGGCGGAAACGGAGTGGATCTGTCGTTAGACTACAACAAATCGTTCTCCAAAGATTTTTGGGCGTCATTCAGAGGGAATTTCACGTATGCCACCAGCAAATTCGATGTATATGAAGAACCGGATTACAGCGATGTTCCCTGGCGGTCGCATAAGGGACAAAAAATTTCGCAACATTGGGGATACATTGCCGAACGCTTGTTCTTGGACGATGAAGAGGTGAAAAACTCGCCGATCCAGTTCGAAAACTATGGCGCCGGAGACATCAAATACAAAGACATTAACGGAGACATGGTCATTGACGAGAACGACCAGGTACCCATAGGATTTCCCGAGACTCCGGAAATCATTTACGGGTTCGGCTTCTCTGCCGGTTACAAGAACTTTGATTTATCCTGTTTCTTCCAGGGGTCTGCGCGTTCTTCTTTCTGGATTAATCCGGTCGAAACAGCTCCGTTTGTTAAAGATGAATCGGATGCTTTAAAATCCTTCTACACCAACCGCGCCATGTTGCAATACTATGCCGACGATCACTGGTCGGAAAGCGACCGGAACATATACGCTTTATGGCCCCGCCTTTCATCCACTCATGTTGCCAACAATGAACAAAGGAGTACCTGGTTTATGCGTGACGGCGCTTTTATCCGGTTCAAGACGGCTGAAATAGGCTATACGCTGCCGGATAGATGGACGAATCGCATCAAAATGGAGAAAGCCCGCGTTTATCTAAGCGGCAACAATCTGTTGGTGTTCTCTGCTTTTAAAATGTGGGACCCGGAAAAGGTCGGCAACGCAGTGGCTTACCCTCTTCAACGGGTATTTAATATTGGTGTGACTGTCGATTTTTAATGTTCAATCTTTAATAATTATATATATGAAATTAGTTAGATTTTTTCAAAAGATATTGATTTTTGCGGGCATTGGTTGGATAAGCGGTTGCGCCGATTATTTGGATATTGTGCCCGACAACGTGGCGACAATGGAACTTGCTTTTTCCAACAGGGCTGCAACGGAACGCTATCTGTTTACTTGTTACTGGCATCTTCCCGATGTAACGTTATTAGATGAAAATCCCGGACTGATGGGAGGCGATGAATGGTGGTATGATATAGACCATGTAACTTACGGAACCTATCAAGCCGTAATGCTCGCGCAGGGGAAACAAAACAGTAATTCACCTCTTCTGAATGATTGGGACGGATGGCGAAATAGAACCGATTATTTTGTCGCTATCAGAAATTGTAATATTTTTCTTGAGAATATCCATTTGCCTACGGATATCAAAGAGACTGAACGAAGCCAATGGATAGCGGAAGTCAAAGTGCTGAAAGCCTATTATCACTTCTATCTGATGCAAATGTACGGTCCTATTCCGATAGTCAGAGAAAATATCCCGGTGAGTGCCTCTGTAGAAGAAGTGAGAGTTTTCCGCGAACCTGTGGATAGTGTAGTGAATTACATTGCAGACTTGATAGATGAAGCAATCCCCGATTTAAAGTTAAGTATCGAAGATACCCGAACCGTTGATGCCGGGAGAATAACCAAGCCGATAGCAGCGTCTATCAAAGCCAAAGCCTTGGTGTTGGGCGCCAGCCCTTTGTTCAACGGAAATTCCGATTATACCAACTTTAAAGACAAGCGAGGCGTTCAACTGATATCCTCCGATTACGACGATACCAAATGGCCACGGGCAGCCGAAGCCATAAAACAAGCCATTGATATCAGCAAGGAAGCAGGGCATCATTTTTACCAATATCTACCTACCGCCGCAGCCGAATCGAACTCGGATATCACCAAGTTGAAATGTGAACTAAGGGAAGCGATTACCGAAAAATTCAATCCCGAAATTATCTGGCCTTCGTTAGCTTCCACCCCCGGTCTGCAATACAATGTAATCGCAAATTTAGGCACTGAACCAACCACATCCTATCTTATGTGTTCGGAGTTCGGACTGACCTTGAAAATCGCCGAACAATATTATACGAGGAACGGGTTGCCGATTGATGAAGACGCCGAATGGAGGGAATGGATTGGCGAAAATTTCAACCAGCGCTACCAGCCCATAGAGTCAACCATAGCCGCAGGATCGGGGATAGATAAAACAACCTCCCTGAGCGACGACCACAAATATTACATTGCCAGCAGAGAGACCACAGCCAAGTTGCATTTCTACCGCGAACCACGTTTTTATGCATGGATAGGGTTCGACCGTGGTATATGGGAAATGAACGGCATCATAGACGACACTAAAAGTCATGTGATAAAAGCAAGAGCTGGTGAACGTCAAGGACGTATGGGTATAAGAGGTCATTCCACCTGCGGTTATTTTGCAAAAAAATTAGTCCATGTTGGAACCGTCAAAAATGCCAATAATTCCGATTTCGTATATGAGAGCTACACCTATCCGCTGATTCGTCTGGCCGATCTGTATCTGTTGTACGCAGAAGCATTGAACGAATCGAATGCTCCACTCGATGAGGTCTATCCATGGATTGACGCTATCAGAAAACGCGCAGGCTTGGAGACGGTAAAAGATTCATGGACAAAGGCTATTCCATCCAAACAGAATAAACCCTATACTAAAGAGGGGATGCGCGAAATCATCAAAAGGGAACGAATGATAGAATTGTCGATGGAAAGTTGGCGTTTGTGGGACTTGCTGAGATGGAAAGATGCAATGGAATATCTGAACGAACCGATAAGAGGATGGTGGCAAGCAGGAAACTCAATAGAAACGTATTACAATGTAACCACCTACTGGAATCAACGCGTATTCAATACACGGGATTATTTGTGGCCATTGAAACTCAGTACGGTTCAGACCAATTCCAACTTGGTACAAAATCCGGGATGGTAAAATCAATGAAGAAACAAATAGTTAAGAATTAAATAATGAGAAGAATATGAAAAGATTAGTTATATACAATATTATGGCGATGATATTGTCGCTTGTAATGGTAATGTGTACGGAACTTCCGCACAGCCAAACTCCGGTTGATAAGGATCCACCGCTATCCTTAAATAATATCCGGATAGAGAGCCTGCCCGGAGGAGCAAAAATTACCTACGACGTTGCCAATGAAGAGGATATTTCGTATGTGAAAGCCGAATATACGTATAAAGGCGAGAAAAAGATTGTACGTTCGTCCATATTCAACAATTTTTTAAAAATAGAAGGATTAGGTTCCGTCGAGCCGGTGGAGGTTACCCTTTATGTGATAGATCACAGTGAAAACAGTTCGGTAGGGATTACGACAGTATTCACGCCCGATACCCCTCCGGTGGAGACCATTTTCGAATCCTTGGAGATTTCGCAAATGTTCGGCGGTCCTTACGTTACATTCGACAACGCAACGGAGACAGAAGTTGGAGTAACGCTGTTTGTCATTGATTCAGATGGGGTGATGCATGAAAGAGAAACCCACTATTCCAAAGAAAAGCAGGGTGAAATAACGTTTAGAGGGTATAATCCGATAGAATATCATTTTGCTGTACATATTACAGACAAATGGGGAAATGTTTCCCGAACCAAGGATGCCGTTATTACTCCACTTTTTGAAAGAGATTTGGATAAAACGAAATTCTTGGCGGTAGAGCTTCCCGGTGACAATACTACGGTTTTTTGGACCTTTGATATTACACAAATTTGGGATGGTGATGATGACACGTTTTGGGTCACTCAATCGGGTTTTGGACCTTATCCCCAGTATTTTACCATTGATGTGGGTGTGGTGGTACGCTTCAGCCGTTTCAGGGTGAGGGCAAGAACCAATCAATATTATTGTGATAATGTGCCGAAAACCTTTGAAGTCTGGGGAGCGGCTGACTATAAGAAAGGTAAACCGGAAACATATTGGACGGGAGATGAATGGAAAACCGATGGCGACTGGGAAATGCTGGGTGATTACGAATTAAACAGGCCTTCGGGAAATACGGAAGAAATCTGTGGCCCTACCGGAGTAGATAAGGAAGAAGCAGTGAAGGGATTTATGTATAATATTCCGGCGAATAAAAAAGTGCTCAGATATGTTCGCTTTATTGTTAAAACCTCATGGACGGAGGGAGGAACCGAAATTCGCTTGGGCGAGTTAAATTTCTACGGCGATGATGGTTCTTCTTATATAGAATAAACAGAATATAAAGATTTTAAAGCAATATAAAATGAAAAACATAATTGGATATTTTCTTTCTTTATGCTTGTTACCGTTCTGTCTGACTAATTGCGACGACATGAACAGTTTGCATCAAAAGTACATAGACCAGGGAGAAACGATTTATATAGGCAGAGTGGATTCGGTGATGGCGTTTCCGGGTAATGAACGAGTCAAATTAACATGGATGAACAATTCCGACCCCCGTATTGCCAGAACCGTAATATACTGGAACAACAACACGGACTCGACAGAGGTGAATATCAACCGGACGCAATCGGGAATAATGGAATTGGAACACATATTTAATATTCCGGAAGGGGCTTATGAACTCAACGTGGTCAACAAGGACATAGACGGCAATCGCTCATTGAGCGCCAGCAAGAGCGTGTTGATTTTTGGTCCCAAATATATTTCCACGCTAAACAACAGGTCGATGAAAAAATTCGTATTTGATTACGACATTCTGACCATTGATTGGGGAAATGTGGAAAGCGAGCTGATTCAATATACGACTATAAGCTTCACTGATTATTCAGATCCCGAAAACCCGATCCGGAATACGGTACGTGTAGAAAACAGCGATGTTCAAACCGTAATTCCCAATTTACGGGCAGACGACCAGTTTTTGGTGAGTACGACCATCCTGCCCGAAGGCAGCATAGATAGGATGGATGCTCTACCACAGGAATATACATTGGTGCCGGTTTTTCATGAGCCGGAAGACCCTGTCAGCGATTATCCGTATATGTGGGTCGTTAACGTCGATGACGATCCTGATAAGTATTTGTTAGGATATTACCAATACATGGAACGGACAAGCGCTTACACATATTTTACGAAATTCTATGCACCGGCAAACAATACGAGGGTGGCTTTTGTTCCGCAACAAAGCCTTACCGGCGATTATATAGGTATCAGTCCTTTAACCGGTAATATCATTAATAAGAAAGGAACCGTTCTACCACTTGTTCTTCCACAACAAGGTTATTATGAGATAGCGATAGATCTTGAGAACAAAACGTATGGTATAAGTAACTATACGCCTTCGACACCTGCTTATACGGGACTCATATATATCGTAGGCGACTACTTCGGTTGGGATGATAATTATCCGATGACCCCAATAAATCATTTTCTCCAGACAGCGGAGTATAGTATAACTTCGAGTAGTTTATCGTACTACTACTATAAAACTGAAAATTGGGGTAATATCTATAGGGCGCGGCATCTTCCCGGCAGCAATGATTATCATGCATCCCCATCTACGTACTGTGGGGTGTTGTCGGGTGGAAACCCGGTTGATGAGGATAGAAAAATAGGCATTACTTTTCAAGGGGCTGGTAATTATACTTTTACCTTCGATAAGGAAACACTGTGGACTACGATTTCAACGAAACATTAAAGTGATAGAGTTTGATATATTCATTATTAATTAAAAAATTCAATGCAAATGAAAAAACTATTTTTCTTACTGACGGCAGTCTTCCTCTTGGGAGTCCTGCCAATGCGTAGCAACGACAATTTGTATGTTTACAAAACGGATGGCTCCAAGCAAACGTTTCCTGTGGAAACAGTGCAGAAGCTGACGTTTTCAGATATTACAAATTTGGTCATAAACAAAACAGACGGTACAACGACTTCGTTTAACTTTTCGGACTTAAAATTTATCAGTCTGAAAGATTATGGCGGTACAGGCATTATTCCGGTATCTCAACCGGCAACGGAAGTAAGTGTCTGGTCTGACAACGGCAACGTATGGGTGAAAAGCGCCCGAACAATTATTGCTGTAAACATCTTCGATCTGCAGGGACGGAAAGTAGCACAACTTCACCCGCAATCGCAGGAAATCAACGTATCATTGGCTAACTATCCTGCCGGAGTTTATTTGGTGCAAATAACCGACGAAACAAGTATTACAACGAAAAAAATTATTAAAAACTAATTAAATTTTAAATTATGAACACGATTAGAAATTATATGAAAGCATTAGTATGCGTAGTCATACTTGGATTAGCATCTCTATCGGCATCCGCTCAAGAGAATTATGTGATGAAAATTTGGCACGATGGCGCAGTGGCGAATCAATATCCGACCACATTGGTGGATAGCGTTACCTTTGAGCTTGGAAATCTTGTTGATCCTGGAAATCCTATCAGCGATTATCCGTATCTGTGGATCGCTAATCTGGATGACAGTCCCAATAATTATTTGTTAGGATATTACCAATACATGGCACGGACAGATGCTTACACGTATTCGATAAATTTCTATGCGCCTGCAAACAATACACCTGTAGTGTTTGTGCCGACTCATAGCCTTAGCGGCGATAAAATAGGTATCAGTCCTCAATCCGGCGATGTCATCAATAGTAGCGATGTTCTGCCTCTTGTTCTTCCACAACAAGGTTATTATACTATTGTATTAAAACTTGCCAATAAAACGGTTGACGCTACCCCTTATACGCCTTCGCCACCTTCTTTTGATGGACAAGTACAATTGGTAGATGGCATCTTCGGTTGGGATAGGTTTTCTTATAAGTTGGACGTAATAGATGATTTTCGCCAAACAAAGGACTTTGCTGTAAATGCGGGCGAAACCTATTTCTACTTGGAAGGAGCTTATGAAAATCAATATAGGGCGCGGTATCTTCCCGATGGCGACCAAGCATGGCATGTAGCACCATCGAGGTTCTGTGGGATGTTTGATGATAAAACCAATGATGAAGGCGATAGAAAATTACAAGTTACTTTTGAGGCAGGTACTTATACTTTTACCTACAATAAGGAAACACGGTGGGTTACGATTTCAACGAAACATTAACCCGTAAGTTGACTAATTATTTGTTTTAATATCAATTTTTGGATTTTAAATCAAATAATTAAATTAATATCTAAATAATATGAAGCGAAACATTGTACTTTTTTTATGCTATTTGTCTGTAATTGCAACACAAGCAAACGAATGGACGCTCTCTAACAGTTCTCTTACTGTTACATTCGATGATCAGTCCAACCAACTGTCGGTTTTGGATAATCGGTGTGGCAAAAAATGGAGCCAACACCCATTATCCGGAGGTACCCAACCGTTAACAGTAAAAAAAGTGGAACAAAAAGAGAACAGCTTACAAATCGAATTTAACGGTACAAATGGGTTGTCTGCAAGCTTGAGTTTATCCGGTAGTTCCTCTTTAGAGGTCACTCTTTCAGGAACAGATTCCTCTGATTTTACGGAAACATCTTTTCCCAGAGCCTTGTTTGCCGAGAACAAGGAACATTATCTTGTGGCTACAGACGGAGAAGGATTGCTGGTTCGTGTTGACGATAACGTATATCCCTTTATACTCGACACAAAACCCTATTGTATGGTTGGAGGGCAGTCGATGGCATGGTATGGCATGGTTGACACAGATTTCAAAACCGGATATATGATTATCCTTGAAACCCCCGATGATGCTTTGTTCAGAGTATATAGGGAGAGCGGAACTGCCGGCTTCGAACCCTATTGGTTTCCCCAAATGGGCAAATT
>JAISKT010000208.1 GCA_031261295.1 Candidatus Symbiothrix sp.
ATCGTAAATGGAATAATCCATGATTGTTTCACCATTGGGACCCAAACCATCCAATTGTTTTAGTCCTCCATAACGACTGCCCATTCCGGCAGCTAACACAAATAATGTGGGTTTCATATATGCTATTTTAATCTAATTATTTGAAAGTCCAAAGATACGGTTTTTTTGTTAAAAAACAGCCTGTCGTAACCATAGAATAAACATTTTTCCATTCTTTTAAAATATTTCTTTTCCTCATTCGTCTTAACGGATAGAAGACGTCTTTATAACTCATAAATTAAAATTAAAAAATCATGTTTGGAAAAAATAGAAACAGAGGAAAAGTAGCTATATACATCGACAATTGCACCGGGTGTGGAAATTGTGTATATTATTGCCGGCACAGGGCCATCGGATTTCGTACCGGTATAGATGGCCGGCACGCCGAATTAGTAAATCCCGAAAGGTGTTCCGGTTGCGGAAAATGTGTGAGTGTGTGTGAAAATGGAGCCATTCAAATTTTAAAACAAGCCGTATGATCGAATTAGTTGTTGCAATAGTAAGTATTGTCATATCCTTTTATTACATTTGGAAATTAGTAGCAAAGGAATTGAATATTAAGTAAAGGAACTAAAATAAAAAAAGCGGCCCCAAAAATCAAATTTGATTTTTAGGGCCGCTTTTAGCAGAAATTACTTTCTGATTCCTAATTCTTTGATAATAGTACGGTATCTTTCGATATCCCGGTCTTTCAGGTAATCTAATAAACGGCGACGTTTACCTACCAGCATTTTCAGGGATCTTTCCGTGCTATAATCCTTCTTGTTTAACTTGAGATGCTCAGTTAAATGCGAAATACGGTAGGAAAACAATGCTATCTGGCCCTCTGAGGAACCGGTATCAGTGTTAGACTTTCCGTACTTGGCGAAGATTTCTTTTTTCTTTTCCGAATCTAAATACATGATAAAATTTTTATTTATGTATAACTATTAAAAATTGAGCTGCAAAGATAAACATATTTTTTGAATTATGAATTATAAATTAAGAATTAAGAATTAAATTTTATCTTATCTTTGCATCGTAATTTTCAACTTTCAACTTTCAATTTAAAATGGATATATCTATCGTAATACCTTTGTTGAACGAGGCGGAATCGCTTCCCGAATTGTTTGGATGGATCCATGAAGTGATGCTCCGGGAAAAATTCAGTTATGAAGTCATTTTCGTAGATGACGGCAGCACAGATAATTCCTGGGAGATTATCGCCAACCTTCGCAAAGAACATCCGGAAGTCAAGGGCATTCGGTTCCAAAAAAATTACGGTAAGTCGCCGGCTTTGCAATCGGCTTTTCCTAAAACGAAAGGAGATGTGGTCATTACGATGGATGCCGATCTGCAGGACAGTCCCGATGAAATCCCCGGACTTTACCGGATGATTAAAGAAGAAAAATACCATTTAGTGTCGGGTTGGAAAAAGAAAAGATACGATCCGTTCACTAAAACACTTCCTACCAAGCTGTTTAACGCTACGGCCCGCGCATTTTCCGGCATCAAGTTACACGATTTCAATTGCGGATTAAAAGCTTATGATAAAAATGTGGTGAAAAACATTGAGGTTTACAATGATATGCACCGTTGGATTCCTTTTTTGGCTAAAAATGCAGGTTATACCCGGATAGGGGAAAAAGTGGTGCAGCACCGGGCGCGGAAATACGGGGAAAGTAAATTCGGGATCGACCGCTTTTTCAACGGTTATCTGGATTTGTTTACGCTTTGGTTTTTATCCAAATTCGGGAAAAAACCCATGCACTTTTTCGGATTGATCGGCAGTTTGATGTTCGTTATCGGTTTCTTTGCCATGATAACCGTCGGAGGAATTAAATGGTATGCCATCCACAAAGGAATAGCCGCGCCTTTAATTACCAATACGCCCTATTTTCATATTGCCATTGCAAGTATGATCATAGGGACGCAATTATTTTTAGCCGGATTTATCGGGGAGTTGATCACCCGCAATTCTTCCGAAAGAAATCAATATACGGTTACCGAGGAATTAGAATAAATTAAAAGTATATCCGATCCCGAGGTAAAATGTGTGATGACTAAAATATTCAGTAGCTGAAGTATAACTCCAACCGCCATTGAGTTTGAGATTTTCGGTTAATTCGGCACGAATATGCCATCCCATATTCACTCCGTAGGCTATTCCTTCATCCTCTACATAGTCATTCAAATTGGGATCTTTCACTTTAAAAGAGGCGCATTGAAACCCTATGGCAGGCCCCATGCCCCACGTTTCCTGGTTTAACAGATAGAAATGCAAATCCAGGTTTCCGCCATAGATCGAAATATTCCGGTCGTATGTGGGATCTTTGTAATCCTTGTCGGTCGTTTTTATTTGGGGATTCATCATTCCCGAAAGCGTAATTTCCAACGGATCTGACAATTGATAGGAAACATCCAATCCGTAGGTAAAACCGGGATATTTAAGGATATACGATCCTTTTGGCCCAATGGTCAAATCACCCGCTTGGGCGTACGAGTTGATTGCGAAGAAACCCAACAATAGCATCAATACTGCTTTTTTCATTTCAATCTTTGTTTAGTTTGAGGGACAAAAGTAAATATTAAATTGAAAACTACAAAATTCAACCGGAAATTTTCATCCGGATGCGCCATTCTTGCGGATAAAGATTATTAGCCCGGTTCCCAATATTTTTGATAAAACCAAGCGGATGACCCAAATAAGTCACGATGATGTATCCTTTGGGCAATTCGGGCGGTATTTCTTGCAAGGCTTCTTTCCGAAGATAGTTCAAAGCGGCCTCTTTATCCAACTCCAGCGCCGGGAATGCCGCCGGTGAAAGAAAATTGGACAAGGCCAAAGCATGAGCCGGAATCAAATCTTTCCCTTTCATTTCTCCTAACGGAATGCCGCCGGTGACTATTTTCAACCGGTTTTTTAGGAAAAGGTAATCGTCCGAATGAATAGAGGGAATCGCGGTGAAAGTGTTGTTTTCGGAGAAAATAGAAAAATCGGAAAAGTTGGTAAGCCATGATTCCACCCCTAAGGGGGACTTACCCCCAACCCCCTGAAGGGGGCTTTTAGAGCCTGCGCCTTTTCTGTTTCGTGCGTTAGCCAAAGTCCCCTTTAGGGGATTTAGGGGTTCATTCTTCTTCGCTGCCGCAATAAAAAAACCTTCCCCTTTCGTCCGGTGGGGCATAAACCGGTGCGGCTCTTCCGTTATTTCCGCTCCCAATTCCTTACAAATCCAGGCAATGTTGTCTTCATTTTCTTCCCGGTTGTAGGTGCAGGTACTGTAAATCAACAGTCCTCCGGGACGCAGCGCCGGCCAACCATCGGCAATGATTCTTCGTTGCCTTTCCGCACAAAGTTGCACATTATGAATCGACCATTCATGGATGGCCCCCGGATCTTTCCGGAACATTCCTTCGCCCGAACAGGGAACATCGGCCACAATTACATCAAAGAAGTTGTCCAACTTGCCCATCGCGGAAGGATCATTATTCGTCACAATAGTGTGTGGATTGCCCCATTTGATCAAATTTTCGGCTAAAATATACGAGCGGGAACGAATCACTTCGTTGGCGACCAATAAACTTCCTTCCGGTAAAACGGAAACCAATTGAGTCGATTTTCCGCCCGGTGCGGCGCATAAATCCAATACTTTTACCGGTTGGGAAATATGTTTGTTGATGACTTGTTCCAAAAACATGGAGGAAGCTTCCTGCACATAATAACAACCGGCATGAAAAAGCGGATCCAGCGTAAAAGACGGGCGCGAATCCAAATAATAGGCATTCGATGCCCAGGGGACAAGCCTCTCCCCCTGCCCCCTCTCCACAAGGAGAGGGGGTTGCGGCGTACGGTCTTGCACAGGCTTTTTCCCCTCTCCTTGTGGAGAGGGGGCAGGGGGAGAGGCTCTTTGATTCAGGCGGATACTGGTTGGACTGGTTTCTTCCAATGCTTGCTCAAAAGCCTCCCATTCGGCTCCTAAAAGAGCCTTTGTCCGGGAAATAAATATTTCAGGTAATTCCATATTGAACTAAAAACTAAGAACTAAAAACTAAAAGTTGGCTGACGCCTGTTACTTAAACTTACGTAAACGTTCCTTAAACTTTCCAGGTTTTAAAAACCTGGAAAGTTTTTAAACCTAATTTTTAACTCTTAGTTTTTAGTTTTTAGTTCAAAGATACTACTTTTGTAAAAAATATCGCAAGAATGGCAGCAAGTCTTTTTCTCTTACCGGTTACTTTGGGTGAAACCGCGCTATCCAAAGTACTTCCACCCTATAATAAGGAGGTGATTGTATCCCTGAAATATTTTATTGTAGAAAATGTGCGCACCGCCCGCCGTTTCCTGAAACAAACGGATCCGGGGATGAATATCGATGAACTGACTTTTTTTACCTTAAATAAATACACCACGAAAGAAGAACTTTCCGGTTTTTTGGACCCGGTAAACGAAGGACACTCCATCGGGATTATTTCGGAAGCCGGCTGTCCGGCCATTGCCGACCCGGGAGCGGATGTGGTAGCGATGGCCCAACAAAAAGGGATTCAAGTTGTTCCCTTAGTCGGCCCGTCTTCGATTTTATTGGCCCTGATGGCCTCCGGCTTCAATGGGCAAAATTTTGCGTTCCTGGGCTATTTGCCGATTGATAATGAGCAGCGGATCAAAACTTTGAAGCTCTTGGAACAGCGGATTTCTTCGGAAAAACAAACGCAATTGTTTATTGAAACGCCTTACCGCAACAACAAGCTGTTGGAAGATATTTTGAAGACCTGCAAACCTTCGACCCAATTGTGTATTGCCGCCGATATTACCTTGGAAACGGAATATATAAAAACCAAAAGTATTGGTGAATGGAAAAAGAAGACTCCCGACTTATCCAAAAGACCCTGTATCTTTGCAATGAATAATTCAATCCATTAAATTTGCTTATTGTTATCTAATTCGCTAACTTTGCAGAAATAAAATACAATTATAAGTGGAAGAACAAATTATACGGGAAATATTTTATTACAAGGGTTATTATCTTGATTTCTTCGACACATTAAAACCTAATGTACAAAAGAAATTTAACTGGACACTAAAACTCATTTCCACTATTGAGCGAGTCCCTAAAAAATATTTTGATCATATTACAAATTCGACAGGACTTTATGAAATAAGAGTGGAAGTCGGTTCTGATATTTACAGAGTTTTTAGTTTCTTTGACGAAGGACAATTGGTAATACTTGTTAATGGATTTCAAAAGAAAACACAGAAAACTCCAATGAGTGAGATAGAAAAGGCAGAAAAACTTAAAAAACAATACTTCGATGAAAGAGGGAATGAATGATAATTTGACATCGTTTGTTAGTCATTTGGATAGTCAATATGGCAAGCGAGGAACAGCAAGCAGAGAAAAATTTGAAGAAGAATTTGAAACATTCAAAGTAGGTGTCATGTTGCAAGAACTTCGGAAAGAAAAGGGTTTAACGCAAGAGGCCCTTGCTGAAAAATGTGGAACAACCAAGACCTATATTTCTAGAATAGAGAATAATGCAAGCGATATTAGGCTCTCAACTCTTATGCGAATAGTGCGCGAAGGTTTTGGCGCCCGTTTAGACTTACAAGTTAGTATGTGAATAAAGTTATTTTTTGCTAATTCCTTGGTAATTCCGAAAAAAGATATTACTTTTGCCAATTAAATAAACGATAAAAGACTTTTATTACAAAATAGAAAGTACATTATAAAGACATAATTCATTAAAAGATAAAGCGTAAGCTATTATTCTTGTCCGCGAAATCTGAACAATTTCAAATCAAACAAGAATAAGTTAGTAAACGCTCACGTTGAATCGTGGGCTTAACTTATTTGTTTGATTGGGTAGTTCAGAACCTCGTGGACAAATAAAGTTTGAGTCCCACGTTTTTCTATTTTAAACAACCGCTTCTTCGGGACTTGGAAGCATAAATTCTACAGACATGCAGAACAAGTCAGGTGTGTTTTTAAAAACACAGACAATACTTTACATAAAAACATAGAAGAAACACCTGTCATTGCGGGCAAGCGAAGCGCGACCCGCAATCCCCTGCCAATCGTTAACAGGCCATTAACGGACATCTTGGGATTGCGGGTCAAGCAACGTCATTTCGAGCGAAGTCGAGAAACCGCAATGACAGAAAGCTTCAAAGGAAATTGGCGGGCGTTCCGGTTCAATGGTTTTTTCGCTCTCATTTTTAAATAATTGAACGCGCCCGCCCATCACTTAGGGTACAGGCAACCACAAGATTTTTTTCATTCTTATTAAATTTATAATTACCGGTTGCCTTGCCCTTTAGTTTAGAAAACAGATAATATTTTGCATTACTTACGAAATTAATAATTTAAAAATAATATGAAAAAGAATCTTTTTTTATTGCTGGCATTCATCGTTTTGGGTGCGACAAACGGGAATGCGCAGGTGCGCATCGGGGATTCGGGCGAACCCACCGCGGGCGCTATCCTCGATTTGAACAATAC
>JAISKT010000302.1 GCA_031261295.1 Candidatus Symbiothrix sp.
AATCATTGTGAACGCGGAATTAAAATCCGATTATTTCATCAAAGAGTTAAAAATGCGTATGTTTTTTACTTCTTGGAAAAAAACGCTGATTGCTTTGGTTAGAAGGATGGGGATTTCAATATGAACAACGATTTATATCTGTTTCCTAAACATTTTCGTATAAAAAAAGTGAATAAACTAATATCAGACTCATTATTAAAAAAAGAGTGTGTAGATACGAATGCATTTCTCTTGATTAATAAACAGTTTCCGAATATTTATATCGTCAATTCGTCTATCAAATGTTTCTTGGAAAATTTCCGCAAACCGAATTCTATAGAAAATGTAGTAAAGCAATTTGAAAAAGCAATTTTACAAAAAGAAGAAAGCGATGACATTATCAAGAATTTTTTTTGCCAAATGATTGACAGAAACTTCTTAATATCAGTAAACGAAACAGTAAACCCCAAGGTAAAATTCGATAAAAACCAATTGAAAAACTTTAAAATCACGTATGTTCTGCAGAAGAATCAAGTGATAACAACCGCTATTGCTTTAGACACTCAATTAAATGAAAAAGTAATCCTTAAATTTTTAACGACTGATTCAAATAGTAAAAATAGTAATAAAATACAATTCTTTCGCCAAGAATTTGAAATAATGGAGAAAATCGGCTCACATCCTTTGATCCGTTCCTTAAAGTCATTTGATAAAAATAAAAATTTAGCGGTAATGGAATATATCAATGGCAGGAATTTAAAAGAACTAATCTTGATCGGAAAATTAAAAATGAAGCATAAATTATATCTTGCTTATCAAGTCATAGAATCATTATCAGTTCTCCATGAAAAGAAAATTATACATGGCGATGTTCATATAGGGCAGTTTTTGGTTGAGCCTAATTTAAATATCAAATTAATTGATTTTGGGATGTCTGCGATGTATTTGGAAAACAATGTGGTAACTTCAAGTGTAAGAGGGGGAGTCTGTCATTACATAGAACCGGAAAATATATCCGATAGTGCATTCAGTTATACAAAAGATTATATTCCTTGTTTTTATGTGGATATATACCGGCTGGGAATTGTACTTTATTTTTTAATTTATGAAAAATTTCCTTTTGATAGTTTTTCATGGAAACGGCTATCCAAACGAATAGGATCGACAGAACCCGATTTCGAATCTTCTATCAGGGACGAGCTTGTGCCTGCTTTTGTGATAGAAATTATAAGAAAATCGTTGTCAAAAAATCCGGAAATGAGATTTCAATCCGCTACGAAAGTGTTCGCTTTCTTTGATAAGGCTTATACCGAAATAGACAAAGAAACTGCTTAATAAATAGGATAATATGGTATTATTAGTAGATGGCAAACAATATGATAAATTAAAAGCGCACCAATTAGGCTTGGCTCATTATGCATTTTCCACATTTGTTTTTAATTCTCGCCATGAATTATTGTTGCAAAAACGGGCAGTACATAAATATCATTCCGGTGGTTTGTGGTCAAACACCTGCTGCAGTCATCCTTTAACAAGCGATTTAACACAAATAAAAAAAATAGCGGAAAACCGGTTGGAATATGAAATGGGGATTAGCTGTGCTTTAGAATATTTATTTGAATTTCAATATAAAAGCAGGTGTGGAAAATTAACCGAGAATGAACAGGATTATGTCTTTATCGGATATTCCGACCAAACACCTTGTGTTAATACTGACGAAGTATGTGATTATAAATGTGCTAATTTAGAGCATATTATCCAACATAAAAGCAGGTATCCTCACGAATACACACCGTGGCTGCATGCTATTTTAGATGAACATTATGTAAAATTAAACGCCATATGAATGGTATTTTTATTAACAATTTATTTTATTTTTTATGAAAGATGTAAAATTTAATGCACAAGAACTTGCAGATGTTTTCCAAGTGGAAGAATTGGAAAAACGGTATGAAATGGGATGGGTCAAAGCCGAAGTTACACCAGATGTGAAGTGGTCTCAAGCATCCGGATTTTCGGCTGAAATTAGTGTGAAATTATCGTTTTAATTGATGAGTATGTACTTGTTGGAGAGGTAGAAGAAGTACTTTTACCTCTCTCTTTCTCAAAAATAACTTAAAATAATCAATAATATACAGAATGAAAGACAAAATAATAGAAAATTTGCAATCGACCGATAAATCACCTCGCTATTACCGGTATTACCTCCGCTTATTTTACAAATATTTTGGAGAGGTGGATACAAATAAAATAGATGAACTTTCAGACGCAGGTTACTATTATTATCACTCTGTATTGTTAATGGATGCTATCATCGACAATAAAAAAATTGCCAATATTCCATTAATATCCTTACTGCAAGAAGAAACGGTCAAAACGCTTACGGCTGTTTTTGGGAAAAATTCCGAGTTCTGGGATTACTGGAATGCACGGAAACATGAGTTTATGGAAGCGGTTCAAATCGAAAAAGAATTACAAACACAAAAACTTGTAAAACAGACTGCCTATCAGGATTTAGCCGACAAAAAATCTACTTTCGGAAAGATAGCGATTGATTGCTTATATCTGCTTACCGGCAAAAAAGAAACCCAAATATACCGATTGCTGCTAAAATCACATTATTACTTTTCGGTGGGTTTTCAATTGTATGACGATGTCAAAGATTTCAAAGAAGATTTTGAAAAAGGACAATTCAATTGGGCCATCTATCAATTAAAGAAAAAGATTGACTTCGACCGGTTTCAAAACGATGTCAACCGGTTGAATAAATATTTGTATTTGGAAGGAGTGGCATCGAGCCTGCTGCATCGTTCGGCGCAAGCCTTTCAAAAAGCATTGGATATTCTGAAGCCATTAAATATAGACAGCGAATGGGTGGGTGTGATTAAAGATATGAAAAATACAATCCTCTCTTATTCGGATATTACTGAAGGTTATATTAAAGTATGTGAAACCAAAGCAAAATTCGGTCATAGACGAATTGCCAAAAACAGATTTTTCTCAATAGACGGCATTTCCAACTTTGTGCTTAAAGCAGGACTTAACTATATCAAAAAAGACTATTTACATGATTATGCCGAATTGAAGCATATAATGTATTTAAGCAGGAAAGAAGATTTTGAAAATACAACCCCAATACATATTTCCGATATTTTCCAACGGGCTTTGTTAGACGATTGTTTATTAAGCTTTGCGCCAACACAACATTTGGCAATGTCGTCTTACATAGATGCTGAAATCATGTATTTGATACAACGGGTAAACGAAGATGCAACCGGTGGTTGGTCGTATTTTCCTTCCGTCAAAGAAATTGCAGCCGATATTGACGATTTAGGTCAAATGATGCAATTGTTTATACATGCAAACAAGATGGACTATATGGATAAATATTGCCTTACTCCCATTCAAATTGCCTTGAATAATAAATATAATAAAGAAGGTGGTATTGCCACATGGATAATTCCGAACGACAACCATACACCCAGACAGGAAAAACAAGATTTATTTAATCGTACCAAATGGGGAACAGGTCCCGATACAGAGGTCGTTGCTAATTTTGTGTATGCTTTACACTTGTATCATCCGGAAACATACCGGGATGTTGTGGAAAAGGCAATGCCGTTTATCTGCTGCAACCAAGATGAAAATGGTTTTTGGGAGAGTCGCTGGTATTACGGCACTTATTACGGCACTTACATCTGCCTGAGATTACTAAAAGAAAAAGGAGAAACTTATTGGGCAAATATTCAAAAAGCCTTGGATTTCCTGATCTGCAATCAGCAAGAAAGCGGTGGATTCGGCTTGGACAATCAATCTCCGGATGCGCTTTCCACCGCATTGGCATTATTATCGTTCAAATTATTCTTGGACGAAGAAAATATAAACGTTCGTAAAGCGATGAATTATTTGCTTGACTCCCAACAACAAGACGGTTCATGGACGAGTGTCGATTTCATTAAACCCAAAGCATCGGAGCCTTACAAGAGTAAAGTTTTAACAACCGCTTTGGTACTTAAATCCTTATTTCTGTGAACACAATAAAAAAATTAACGTACATTTGAGAACTTTTTAATGATTTTAATATTCTATTTTTATGAAGAAGATTAGTTTGTTTCTGATTGGTATATTATTTTTCAATATTTTGTCTGCACAAGAAAATAATACTATTATAGGAGGTGTCTATGATAAACAATCAAAAGAGCCCTTGATTTCAGCAAGTGTTTACTATCTCAATAGTTCTCCCTGTACCATTACGAATATTGACGGAGAGTTTCTTATTGATAGAATAGCCAATCCCGATTCTATTGTTTTTTCCTATGTCGGTTATGTAACAGAAAAATATTCGATTGATAATCTGCCTTCAAAAATATTTTTGGATCGTTCTTTTACCAATTTACCCGAAATAGTCATTATTCCGGGGTATGCGAGTAAAATTGCTAAAAAAGTTAGGGAGAAATATTCCAAGATATATAATCAAGAGAAAAAAAACAAAAATAAAGAATCATCTTTTTTTTACCGGCAGATTACAAAATCAGATACCATATATAACGAATTTGTTGAATGCTTTTTGACCGGAGATCATACATTCGCATTGGACAATTTGAAACTTCAACAAGGACGGTATGCTAAGATAAAATTAGACAGCCTATTTCATCTTACTTTTACAAATTTTTTCCAATTATCTAAGATTTCACCGTATAGGCCCAAAAATGCATCTAAAAATGAAATTATAACTTGTCTTCAACCCAATTTTGACCAAATTTATTATGTCGAAATGGAAGACAGAATTTACTCTGAAGAAGGCGATATCTTAGTATTAAATTTTCAACCTAAAAAAGAGGAAAACAAAGCAATTATATCGGGGAAATTATATGTAAAAGAAACGGATCTCGCTATTGTCCGTTTTGAAGGCAGTGTCTATATGCCTATGACTATACATAACGCAAAAAGAAAAGAATCGCAAATGGGAACTTTCACATTTCGTATTAATTATAAAGAACAACCTGATTCATACCCAATTGTAGAAACTGTGAATTGTACACTTAGTAATAATATTTCGATTAAAAATGTAAAGCATAATTTTCAGGTTGTTTCTACTTTATTTTGGGTTGAACAAAATTCCGGCAAATCCGGTAAGAAATTAGATTCTAAGGATAAATTAATTGAAAAGATTAACAAAACTAAATATGATTCGGAGTTTTGGAAGAATAATCCGATAGTCAAACGAACTAAAGTAGAAGAAAATGTTATCAAAACATTTGAAAATCGCAATGCTTTCGGCACCTTTAAGTCGGAGTAAAAGATAGTTGAATGAAAGAAGAATACGAAAATATCATCCCTGTTTTATCCGATACGATCCGTTTCAATCAATTGGCTGACAACGAATTTATTTTATGCAATACTCAAGACAAGCATTATTTGAGAATAAACAGGAAAGTATATCGTGTTCTGTGTTTGGTGGATGGAGAAAAAAATCTGGATGAGATTGCTCATTTGTATGAATCGTCTTATCATGAGGCACTACAAATAACTTCTATACATCGCTTGCTAACAGATGTAATGGCAAGTTACGGAATGATGAAAGGATATGATGATAAAATTAAACTTAATACAAAACCGTCTTATTTAAAGCTCAGTTTTATTATCTTTAATCAAAATTTACTTTCTAAAATAGTGCATTATTTTTCTCCTTTGTTCAAGAAAATGGTATTTATCTATTTAATTACAACCATTTTACTATGTACAACGATTATATTGATTAATCATATAGATTTATATAAAAGTTTTAATGTACGCGCCGGTTTTTTACTTTTTATTCTTTTACAGTTTGTCAGTGTTACGTTTCATGAAATAGGGCATGCTTCTGCCGCTAACTATTTCGGAGCGGAACACGGAGGCATTGGCGGTGGTTTTTACTTGTTTAAACCGGTCTATTACGCCGATGTTACGGATATTTGGAAATTGAAGAAAAGTCAACGGATTGTCGTTAATTTGGCAGGAATGTATTTTGAATTTATCTTTTGCTTTATTGTGTTATTAATCAGTTCTATATTCCGAAATTACACGCTCACTATGACCGGCTTGTTTATTATGATCTGTACCTTGTTTAACTTAAATCCTTTCATGCGTAGCGATGGATATTGGGTATTATCGGATTTAACCAATCAACCGAATCTTTCATCCAAGTCCAGAAAAAGAGTTCTTAAAGTATTGAAACAACTATTTTTACGTGAAAAAATCAAATGGACTTATTCAGACCTTTACATGATTATTTACGGATGCGTCAAATACGCATTTTTGACTTTGTTTTTATATTATACATTACTGAAAAATCCGGCATCGGTTATTTATTTTCCGGTAAACCTATACCATTTTGTGAAAGATATGGTTATTGGTAATCCTATTTCTCTTTATGGATTCAGAAAACTGATTGTTCCCCTGATTTTTTATTTTCTGGCTTATAATTTTTTGAAATCGTTTGTCAAAAAATTATTCAACAAAACACCATAACAGATAGAACTTCTTTATTACTAAAAATTATTCCAAGCCTCTATTTCTCAATAATGCACCGCTATCCGGTTGTTTGCCGCGGAAATTTTCATACATTTTATCTGCCGGATAAGTTCCACCGGGTTGAAGAATGTATTTACGGTAACGGTCGGCAACTTCTTTATTGAAAATATCTCCGGTTTCGACAAATGCTTCAAACGCATCGGCATCCAATACTTCAGACCAAATGTAACTATAATATCCGGCGGTATATCCGCCTTCAAAGGTGTGTTTGAAATACGTGCTGCGATACCTGGGCGGAATTTGTGTCAATAAACCGCGGTTGCTTAACGTATTTGCTTCAAATTCTGGTACATTAATCGTTTCAGGTGAAGGATTTACGTGATAATCCATATCTAAATACGAAGCGGCCAGATATTCGGTTGTGGCAAATCCCTGTCCGTATTTGGAGGCTGCCTGTATTTTATTCACCAATTCCTGCGGAATGATTTCTCCGGTTTTGTAATGTTTTGCGTAATAAGCCAATACTTCCGGTTCAAAAGCCCAATGTTCCATAAATTGAGACGGTAATTCCACAAAATCACTGGGAACATCGCAGGTTAAATGATATTTGGTGGTTTTGAATAAATTATGCAACGCATGACCCATTTCGTGGAAAAACGTTTCCGTTTCGTCCGCAGTCAGTAAAGCAGGTTCATTCCCTACCGGCGGCGTAAAATTACAAGATACATACGTAAGCGGCTTAACTCGCTGTCCTTCATTATCTTGATAGGTATTCCTGTACGTTCCGCACCATGCTCCTACCGTTTTCAATCCGGGTCTTGCATACAAGTCAAGAAATAAAACGCCTAATTCCGTAACGCCATCTTTATCCACGCACACAAAGGTTTGCACGTCTTTGTTGGGTTTGGGAATGCCGGTTGATTCGTTGAATGTGATTCCGTAAAGTTGATTGGTGACCCAAAACAGTCCTTTTACAACGTTATCTGCCTGGAAATACGGACGCATTTCTTCATCGGAAAGATTGTATTTTTCCGCCTTTAATTTTTCAGCATAATATCTCCAGTCAGAGCCTTTTAGTTGAAACTCCTCCCCTATCAGCGCCTGCATTCCAGCAAGTTCTTCTTTGGCTTTATCCAATGACGGCGACCAGATTTTATCTAATAAATCATATACGTTTTTAGCATTTTTAGCCATCCTTTTTTCCAAAACATATTCAGCAAAATCTTTGTATCCCAATAGATTGGCTTTCTTTTTACGCAAAACCACAATGTTTTTTACTATTTCTTTGTTATCGTATTCATTGTTGTTATTGCAACGATTCAAATAAGCTGTGAATATTTTTTCCCTCAATTCCCGGTTGGTATCCGAAGACAAAAACGGCATGATACTCGGATTGTCTAACCCGAAAACCCATTTGCCTGCTAATCCGGCTTTTTCTGCACGAGTGGCAGCGCCGGCAATCAGGTCCGGGGATAATCCGGCCAACTCTTCTTCTTTTTCAATGATTAACTGATAAGAACCTGTTTCCGCTAATACATTTTGCGCAAACTTATTTTCCCAAACGGCTAATTCTTCATTTATTTTCTTCAGTTCAATTCCTTCTGCTTCCGGAAGATTTACACCGTTCCGGACAAAGTCACGATACAAATCATCCAATAGCATCGTTTCTTCCGGGGTTAAAACCGTGTAATCTATGTGTTCTTTGACAAATTTTATTTTCTCAAACAATTTTTGATTCATCCAAATTTTGTCACTGTGCTGAGTCAACAAAGGGATAATCTCGCTTTCCAATTCCAGAATTTCTTTTGTACCGTTGGCGCTCGATTCGGCAAAAAACACATTTTCCACTTGGGCCAGCAATTGACCGGAAGCATCAAAAGCGACAATTGTATTCTGAAAAGACGGCGTTTCCGGATTATCAATAAGGGAGGCAATTTCGGTTTCTTGCTCCTGCATCCCTTTGGCAAAGGCTTCACGGTAATTTTCTACGGTGATTTTATCAAAAGGCGGAACGGCATACGTATTGTCCCACTTTTCAAAAAACGGATTGATTTGTTTTTTCTCTTTGCATGCGCTCATAGAAACGATCGCTATTATTACGATTAAAAATCCTGTTACTTTTTTCATTTGTTCTCTTATTTATTTGATTCCACTTCTTCTTTTTAGCGCTTCCGTAGTCGGTTTTTGCCCCCGGAATTGAATATAGATTTCCATCGGGTCTTCTGTTCCTCCTTTGGACAGCATTTCACGGAACGATTGCGCTACGTCCTTATTGAAAATTCCTTTTTCCTTAAACAACGCAAAGGCGTCTGCATCCAGCACTTCCGCCCATTTGTAGGAATAATAACCGGCGCCGTATCCGCCTGAAAAGATATGACTGAATGCCGGCGAAATCAAGGCGCCATCCACCACCGGAACAACAATTGTCGGCTTTATTGCGTCGTATTCAAAACGGTTGATTTCATTTGCAAATGGCTCTGTAATGCTATGATAAGCCATATCTAAGAAACCAAAAGCCAATTGCCGCAGACACAAATAACCAACATTGAAATTGGTGGCATCTATTATTTTTTGGACCAGTTCCTGTGGAATCTTTTCACCGGTTTCGTAATGAACGGCAAATAAATCCAAGTATTCTTTCTCTACTAAGAAGTTTTCCATGATTTGAGAAGGAAGTTCTACAAAGTCACGATAAACATTTGTACCTGAAAGACTTGGATAATTTGTATCGGCAAGCATTCCATGCAACGAATGACCAAACTCATGCAGGAAAGTTTCTACTTCATCAAAAGTCAACAAAGCCGGTTTGTTGGCCGTGGGTTTGGTAAAATTCATTACTAAGGAAATTTGCGGACGAACCATTTGACCGTTGCGGACTTCTTGTCCCTGAAATTCCGTCATCCAGGCCCCTCCCCTTTTTCCGGCTCTCGGATAAAAATCCGTATAAAGGACCGCCTGGAATTTCCCGTCTTTGTCATAGACTTCAAATGCTTCTACATCTTCCTGATATACAGGTATTTTCTCATTCTTCTTAAAGGTAATTCCATACAAAGTAGTCGCTAATCCGAATACGCCTTTCTTCACATTTTCCAATTCAAAATAAGGACGGGTCATCTCATCATTCAAATCAAATTTGGCATCTTTCAGTTTATCGGAATAATACGACCAGTCGTAAGGCCTGATTTCAATGCTTTTTCCCTCTTTTCCAATGGCAAATCCCTGTACTTCACGATATTCCTCATGAGCAGCAACTTCAAATCCGGTTAAAAGCTCATTCAACAAATTGAAAACATTTTGCGAATTAGCGGCCATCCGTTTGCGCAAAACATAATCGGCATACGATTTATAGCCCATCAGATTGGCAATGGCCAACCGCGTGTTGACGATTCCCTTGATATTTTCCCGGTTGTCAAAATCTCCTCCAACGGACTTTGTATTATAAGCCATATATAGCTGCTGCCGCAAATCACGATTAGAGGAATACTTCATAAATGCGACGTAACTCGGTGCAGATAAATCAAATAACCAACCTTCTTTTTCTTTTTCCTTTGCCTTTTGCGCAGCAGCGTCTATAATATCCTGCGGCAGTCCGGCCAAATCCGATTCATTCGTAAGCAACAACGTATAGGCATTCGTAGCTTTCAGCACATTCTGTCCGAAATTCAATGTATAATTATCCAATTGAGAAGAAAGTGTGCGGTATTTTTCTTTGTCTTCCGGACTTAAATTGGCTCCCTGGTCAACAAAACCGTCATACGTCATTTGCAACAGGCGGCTTTGCTCTTTATTCAGGGGATTGCGGGTCAAGCCCGCAATGACAAAACAACTATCATAAACGGCTTTTACCCGTTGGAATAAAGTTTCATTTAGTGAGATATTGTTCTGATGCTCTGTCAGTTTCGGTTGGATACGCTGGGCAATCTCCATCATTTCGTCCGAACTTTCCGCTTCCAAAAGATTAAAGAATATTCCGCTTACTTTTCCCAACAATTCTCCGGAATACTCCAAAGCTTCTATTGTATTTTGGAAAGTGGCCCCTACCCTATTCCCGGCTATTTTTTGAATTTCCTGATTATGCACTTTCATCGCTTCCTCAAAAGCCGGTTCATAATCACTCACTTTGATTTTATCAAATGGAATAGTTCCGTGAGGCGTATTGTATGTACTCAAAAGCGGATTTCCTGCTTCTACCATAGTTATAAATGTTATAAATAATAAATTAAATAAAATAAGCTTCTTCATAAATATTGCGTATTAATTAAGAACAATCCAATTATTCTTGTAGTTATATTAATTAAAAGACAAATTTAAGGAATTTATTTGAAATACCTCTTAAATAAATAAATCTTGAAAATAATTATAATTATATTTGTTCCGTAAAATTTCAATTCATGGCAAAAAGAGCATACTTGTTTTTTATTTTACTGATTTTATGCATTGATTTTGTTCATCCTCAATCGATTGGCTTAGTATTAAGCGGCGGAGGGGCCAAAGGAGCGGTACATATTGGAATTATTAAAGCGTTGGAAGACAATGATATTCCAATTGATTATATTTCAGGAACTTCCATCGGAGCCATCGTAGGAAGCCTGTATGCAATGGGATATTCTCCGGAACAAATGCTTGATTTGTTCTTATCCGAAGATTTTTATTATTGGCAAACCGGAAAAGTGGAAGAAGACTATCAATTTTATTTCCGGAAGAAAGCGGATGAACCGTCTTTTGTCCGTTTTAATATTCCGTTGAATTTAAAAAAAGACTCAGTCGATATAAAGGAATCCATCAGTTCCATTCTCCCCAACAGTCTGGTCAGCCCGATTCAAATGAATCAGGCCTTTCTTCAATTATTTTCTCAAGCGAATGCGCAATGCGAGGGTAATTTTGATAAGCTTTTTGTCCCTTTTTTATGTATCGCTTCCGATGTTTATCACAAAAAACCGATTATTTTCCGGACCGGCAATTTAGGCGATGCCGTAAGGGCTTCCATGTCTTTTCCCTTGTTTTTCAAACCGATAGTGAAAGATGATATTCCTTTGTGGGACGGTGGTATCTATGATAATTTTCCCATCCGGCCGATGAAACAAGCCTGGCATCCCGACTTTATTATTGGTTCTTCTTTGGCCGGTTCCGATTCAAAAAAACCTTCTGAACAAGGCATTTACGACCAGTTGGAAAGTATGGTCATGCAGCGGACGGAATATGCAGTTAAAAAGGAAGACGGTATTCTAATGAAATTCAAGCTGGATGATGTCGGTCTGTTGGACTTCAATAAAGCAAAAGTTTTATATGATTTAGGCTATAATACTACGATGGAGATGATTGACTCCATTAAAGGCCGCGTTAGCCGGCGAGTCCCGCTTTCAGAAGTGGAGGAACGCCGGGAGCAATATAAAGCCACTTTGCCACCGCTAATTTTCAAAAATATTTATATTTCAGGAACAACGGATGCGCAAAAAGTGTATATAGAAAATCAGATTCGCCGGAATGACGACAATAATTTCACGATATATGACTTTAAGCGGACTTATTTTAGTTTGTTAACCAATGATAAAATCAAGGAAATCATGCCGCATGCCGAATATGACCCTGATAATCAGACATTTGATTTGTATTTGGATATCAAGACGGATGATGAAATTGTAATGACTTTCGGGGGCAATGTTTCATCCATGAGCGCCAACCAGATGTATTTGGGATTTGGATACCAGAGTTTGACGGAATTGTCCGCCAATTACAATTTGGATATGCAATTGGGAAATGCGTATAATGGCGTCACTCTAATGGGAAAAGTGGAAATGCCGACCAAAATTCCTTTGGATGTTTCCGTCCTGTTGTCCTATAATGCCCGGAAATATTACGAAAGTGAGAAATTATTTATTGACACGGAATTGTATCCTTTTTCAAATCAACGGGAAACGTTTGGAAAATTGGGTATCGGGCTTCCTTTTTTAACCAAGGCAAAAGTGGATATTACTGTCGGATACGGTGAATTGGAAGACAAATACTATCAAAATAATCTCAATACAAAATTTGATAAAAGTTTGTACAAACTGTTCAGTTTTGGAATGTTTTACAGTAAAAACTCGTTAGATGCCAAGCAGTTTCCGATAAAAGGGCAACGCCATCGGGTATATGCCCAATACATCTCCGGAAAAGAAATTTTTACACCTCCTACGAAGCAATCCATAACCGAAAATCAATCTTACATACAGCTGACCGCGAGTTTGAACGATTACCGTACCTTAAATTCCAAATTCAATTTAGGTTACATAGTGGAGGGAGTTGTTTCGAGTAAGAATTTATGGAGTAACTATACCGCATCCGTCCTGCAAGCTCCGGGCTTCACCCCTACCCCACACAGTATGTTGGTTTTCAACGAAGCGTTTCATGCCAATCAATATGTAGCAGCGGGGGTGATTCCCATTTTAAAATTGAATTCCACTTTTCATCTCCGGGGTGATTTTTACGGATTTTTTCCGATTTATCCCATAAAAAAAGACAAGGAAAATAAAGTTAGAGCCTATTACGGCGAATTGTTTAATAATCCTGCTTATGGACAAGAGATTAGTTTGGTAGCGCAATTGTCCTTCATGTCCATTAGTTTGTATGCCAATCATTACAGTTATCCCCAAAATAATTGGAATATCGGCTTGAATATCGGTTACTTAATCTTCGGGCCAAAATTTATTCCGTGATTTTCTTCCGAAAATAGTTGCAGAATCCGAAAATAAGGTCTATCTTTGTACTCGCTAAAGCAAAAGCATGGCCCCGTAGCTCAACTGAATAGAGTATCTGACTACGGATCAGAAGGTTGCAGGTTTGAATCCTGCCGGGGTCACTAAAAATCGAAGCAAAATGCAGTAAAGTCCTGATTTTTTTTGAAAGTTAGGACTTTTGCTTTTAAAGCTACTGTCCCATTTTTATCGTTAGGTGGCATATTGAACAGCCTCTTAAAACAATAATATCTAAAAAAATCAGTTTAAATGTAAAATAAACGTTGATGAGCCGGTATTGTTCTTCATTCCTCTTACTCTTGATAGCCGCTTTGCTGTTTTCCTGTAAAACGGCCAAGCTGAAAGATGCTGTGGAACGGGAAGAACGGGGCGAATATTACGATGCCGCACAAATATACCGGAAAGTTTATGGAAAGACTTCTTCCAAAAAGACTTACCTGCGCGGAAGCATCGCTTTTCACCTGGCGGAATGCTTTCAGAAAGTCAATAATCCGGCGCGCTCCTTAAGCGGCTATACCAATGCCATCCGTTATAAATATGACGACAGTACGGCTGTGCTTCATCAGGCGCAAATGATGCACAAACTGGGCCGGTACGCCGACGCTATCAAACAATATAAAGCTTTCCTGGCCATTGTTCCCAACAATCAACTGGCATTGAACGGGATTTCCGGCTGTGAAGCGGCTCCCGGTTGGAAGAAAAATCCGAGCCGGTACGTAGTGAAGAAAATGGACAAGATGAATTCCCGCGAAGGTGAATTTTCTCCCATGCTTTACGGAAGCGAGTACGATCAACTCTACATTACTTCCTCGCGGAAAGACGCAACAGGAGATGAAAAAAGTCCTATTACCGGCGTAAAAAACAATGATTTTTTCCTGATTAAACAGGACGAGAAAAAACAATGGCTGAAACCCGCAGTCATCGAAAGCGGCATTAACACCGAGTTTGACGAAGGCTCCGGCTCTTTCTCTCCCGACGGTTCACAAATGTATTACACCTATTGTCCGGAAGACCCGGAAGCCACCCGAACTGCTGAAATCCGGGTATCTGCCCGTTCGGGTGCAGAATGGGGAGCCGGTACAAAAGTCGAAATATTCAAAGACACGTTGATGATGGCGGCGCATCCGGCCGTCGGTCCGGACGGTTATCTGTATTTTGTGTCGGATCGGATGGGCGGTTACGGCGGAAAAGACATCTGGCGTATTCCCGTCAGCGACATCGGTCTGTCGGCTCCCGAAAATTTAGGCCCGGAAATCAATACCGCCGGAGACGAAATGTTTCCATACATGCGGGCCGATACGACACTTTATTTTTCTTCCGACGGACATCCCGGCATGGGCGGATTGGACATTTTCAAGGCTGCGGAAAACAAGGGGCGATGGCGGGTGGAAAACATGAAAGCGCCTGTAAACAGCATGGGAGACGATTTCGGCATTACGTTTGCCGGCAACAAAGAATCCGGTTTTTTCAGCAGCAACCGCAACGACGGGCGCGGCGCAGATCATATCTATTCCTTTGAATTGCCCGGCATCTATGTGTATGTAGAAGGATGGGTATTGAACCGGGACGAAGAAGAAATTGCAGGCGCAACGGTGCGGATTGTGGGAAAAGACGGCACCAATCAGCGTATTTTCGCGCGGGGAGACGGGACCTATTCAATGGAAGTGGTTCCGGGAATGGAATATGTAATGATGGCAAGCGCGCCGGAACACCTCAACCAAAAACAAACCCTGACCGTTCCCAACGAAGAAAAGAACGAAACGCATTACATCGATTTTTACCTGCCGTCCATTTCCAAACCGGTTGTAATTGAAAACATTTTTTATGATTTCAATAAAGCGACACTCAGGCCGGAATCCAAGGAAGCTTTGCAAGAAACCATCACCATGCTGGAAGACAACCCGAATGTAACGATTGAACTGTCGGCGCATACGGATCGAATCGGTTCGGATGCGTACAATGAAAGTCTTTCGCAGCGGCGGGCGCAATCGGTGGTGGATTATTTGATTCAGGGGGGAATTGCGGCAGACCGGCTGGAAGCAAAAGGTTACGGCAAATCGGTACCGAAGACCGTTACGAAAAATATAGCGGAGAAATACGATTTCCTTCCGGAAGGACAAGTGTTGGATGCTGCGTTTATTGAAACCTTAGAGCCTGTTCAGCAGGCCATTGCCGACCAAATCAACCGGCGAACCGAATTTCGCGTACTGAGTACCAGTTACCGGTTAATGTAAAAGCCATTTCCACACAGGGAGAATTTGAATAGTTAACCCATTTTCCTGAAGAATGGATTCTTCCTCCCAAGTGACTATCTCCAATTTTTCCAAAGCGTATATTTCCGACAATTTCACTAATGCTTTTACTTCCCTTTGCCTCGTAATATCATCAGCTATACTGTATGAGACTTGTATCGCCCGATGTTCTTTGGGAATAAAAAAATCAACTTCCACATTCTTATTATAAAAATACAAGTCATCGTTGTATTTCTTTTTTAACTCTATGGCAACCAGGTTTTCCAACAATTTGGTTTCAGGGTCGAATAAAAAGTTATTTAATAATCCGTTATCAAAAAAATACCTTTTCTTGAAAGTCTCTTTATCACTCAGTTTATCTGAAAAATTGGAAATACCGAATATCAAATAAGCATCCGTCAAAAGTTGAAGATAATCAACAAGCGTACTGCGGGCAATAGTGGCTCCAGTCGAATCCACGATATTTTTTATCCGGGCAAGTGATGAGGGTTGCATCACGCTTTCCGCCAGTTTTTTAACAAGAACCCGGATGGCATTTTCATTCCGGATTTCGTTCCGGGAAATCACATCACCCAAAAGAATTTTTTGATAAAGGGAATTTATCCAGCCGCGTTTGTCTTTAAGCGTGAAAGATTCGGCAAATCCACCGTAATAAAAATAATCCGGAAATAATTTTATCACTTGTGTACGTACTGCATTATATTCCCAATTCCGGTCTAATGCAACAGTATGGAAAGACAAGTATTCCCGGAACGAAAAAGGAAAAACTTCCCGAGCAATGAATCGGCCTCCCAATGTCGTATATATCTCCTTACTAAGCATTTTCGCATTACTGCCGGTGATAAATATTCTATATTTTGAATCGGCCAAACGGCGGGCAAATTTTTCCCAACCCTCCACATTCTGAATCTCATCCAGGAATATCAACGGCCTGCCATCATACATCTCTTTGTAACATTCCAGGAACAAATGGAGGTCTTCCGCTTTTATCGAAGCAATCCGTTCATCCTCAAAATTGACATAGAGAATATCTTCAATAGAAGCCTGCCCGGTTTGAATCAAATCTTGTATATGCTGATACAATAAATACGATTTACCGGCACGCCGCAGACCGACAAATACATAATTGGCCGTAGCTTCCAAATCAAGAGGCCTTTTAATTAGTTCGACTCCAAGAATCTCACTTTGCTTTTCGGCAATCAGACTTTTAATAATTTGTTTTTCCATCGGAAATTCTGTTTACAAATGCAAATATATAAATTATTGTCCAATATACTGAACAATAATTTGATTTTTTGGTTCAATATACCGAACAATTTATTTTACTTTTGTTTTTTACCCTAAAAAATGGAAAACATTTTATTTTTATCACGTATCTTTGCAGTTTAATTAGAAGTATTACAATTATTATTTATATGTATAGAACGAACACTTGCGGAGAACTCCGTATGACTAATCTGAATCAGGAAGTAATTTTGTCCGGATGGGTGCAAAAAGCGCGGAAATTCGGCGGGATGATTTTTGTCGATCTGCGCGATCGTTATGGGATTACCCAATTGGTTTTTAATCAGGATACAAATGCCGAATTGTGCAACCGGGCGGCTAAGTTAGGGCGCGAATGGGTCATTCAAGTAAAAGGAACTGTGGCCGAACGCTCCAATAAAAACCCGAATATCCCGACGGGCGACATCGAAATTATCTCTTCGGAACTCGCCGTTTTGAATCCTTCGGAAACGCCTCCTTTTACCATTGAAGAAGATACCGACGGCGGCGACGACTTGCGGATGAAGTACCGCTACTTGGATTTGCGCCGGTCTGTTGTTCGTTCCAATCTGGAATTGCGGCACCAAATGGCTTTTGCTACACGCAGTTACCTGAACGAACGCCAATTCATGGAAGTGGAAACGCCGGTTTTGATTGGTTCCACACCGGAAGGCGCCCGCGATTTTATCGTTCCTTCGCGGATGAATCCGGGTGAGTTCTATGCCCTGCCCCAGTCGCCTCAGTTGTTCAAGCAGTTGCTGATGGTGTCGGGATTCGACCGTTATTTCCAAATCGTGAAATGTTTCCGCGATGAGGATTTGCGCGCCGACCGCCAACCGGAATTTACCCAAATCGACTGCGAAATGTCGTTTGTAGAACAGGAAGACATTTTGGGCATCTTTGAAGGCCTGACCAAATATTTGTTCAAGACAATAAAAAATATAGATTTACCCGATTTTCCCCGAATGTCTTATGCGGATGCCATGCGCTTGTACGGCTCGGATAAACCGGATACGCGTTTCGGAATGCAATTTGTTGAAATAAAGGATTTAACCGCCGGAAAAGGATTTGGCGTGTTTGACGGCGCGGAATATGTAGGCGCTATTTGCGTGGAAGGCGCCGCCGCTTACACCCGCAAACAATTGGACGAACTGACCGACTTCGTGAAACGTCCGCAAGTCGGCGCCAAAGGCTTGATTTATGTTCGTTACGATTTGGATGGCGCTCTAAAATCCTCTGTAGATAAATTTTATTCGGTGGAAGATTTGCAAAAATGGGTGGAAAGAGCCGGAGCGAAACCGGGCGATTTGCTGCTTGTGCTTTGCGGCGAAACGGAAAAAACGCAAAAACAACTGAGCGAACTTCGCTTGGAAATGGGCGCCCGTTTGGGTTTGCGGGACAAGACAAAATACAATTGCCTTTGGGTGGTTGATTTCCCGCTGTTGGAATACGATGAACCATTGAATCGTTATTTCGCTAAGCATCACCCGTTTACAAGTCCCAAACCGGAAGATATTCCCTTATTGGAAACAAATCCCGGAGCTGTGCGGGCCAATGCTTATGATATGGTTATCAACGGCGTAGAAATCGGCGGCGGTTCGATTCGTATCCACAACAGCGAATTGCAAAAGAAAATGTTTTCCGTTCTCGGATTTTCGGACGAACAGGCGCAAGCCCAATTCGGATTCTTGATGAATGCCTTCAAATACGGCGCCCCACCCCACGGAGGTATTGCTTTCGGATTGGACCGTTTTGTATCTATTTTCGCCGGATTGGATTCCATCCGCGATTGCATTGCTTTTCCCAAAAACAATTCCGGACGCGATGTGATGATTGATGCGCCTTCTACCGTTGCTCAAGAACAATTGGATGAATTAAATCTTAAAATAAATCCTCATGAAACGCCTGTTACAAATACTTAGACTGATTGTCGGCAACTTGAATAAATATTGGATTGCCGTTATTGTGTTTGTCTTTTTTATTATTTTCGTAGGGGAAAACACCACGATTATCGACCGTTTTTCCTACGACCGGCAAATCAGACAGCTGGAGACGGAAATCAAGTATTATACCCAACAAAAGGAAGAAAATGCGCAAAAACTGAAAGTATTGCAAAGCGATAATGAAAGTTTGGAAAAACTGGCGCGGGAGCAATACCAGATGACAAAGCCGGATGAAGAACTGTTCATCATAAAAGAATAAGAATGAGCGAGAAAGGGAAAGAAATCTTGGTATATGTCTGTGGTACGCTGCTGCTGCTCTCCGTTATTTTTTACACGAGCGGGTGGAAATTCATACCTTATATATATGCTGTATCCGGTGCGGGAATGGCCATCGCTTTTTTGGCAAGTCCCTACCGGGGAGAAAACCTGCGCTTGAAACGATTGAACATTCAACAGGCTATTGCCGCCCTGATGTTGCCGGTTTCTTCTTATTTCATGTTCAGAGGTATGAACGAGTGGATTATCTGCCTGCTGGTGTCGGCCATTTTGCAAACGTATGTGATATTTATACAGGATCACGAGGAGAAGAAGAAAAAGAAATGAATGGAACAAATCACCAGTGTACAAAACAGCCGGATTAAAAACATTCACAAGCTAAGCGCAAAAGCCCGCGAACGAAAAGAACAGGGCCTTTTTATCATTGAAGGCGCCCGCGAATTGAGTTTGGCCTTAGCCGGAAAATACGCTTTTGATTCGGTGTATATCTGTCCCGGATTATTTGAAAAGACGGATTACCCGGAAGTGCTCCGGTCTATTTCGCCCGACATTCTCTATGAAGTAAACGAAGCGGTTTTTCAAAAAATAGCTTACCGGGAAGGTTCAGACGGGATATTGGCTTTGGCCAAACCCCAACCGCATACCTTGCCGGAGTTGAACCTGCCGGAAAATCCCTTTGTCATTGTATTGGAAGCTGTAGAAAAACCCGGTAACCTGGGCGCTATCCTGCGGACAGCCGATGCAGCCAAAGCCGATGCCGTAATCGTCTGCGATCCGCTGACCGATATATACAATCCGAATGTAATCCGGTCGAGTGTCGGATGCCTGTTTACGGTTCCGGTGGCTATCTGTACCAATGACGAAGCGCTTACTTATTTGAGAAACAAGCAAATACAGACTTATGCCGCGGAACTTACGGCTGCCCAATGGTATCAGGATACGGATTTTACGGCTCCTTCCGCCATTATCATGGGAACCGAAGCAGACGGATTGACTGATTTCTGGTTGCAACATGCCGGCCGGCGGATAAAAATTCCCATGCGGGGCGTAATCGATTCGTTGAATGTGTCGGTTTCTACCGCTATTCTCACGTTTGAAGCCATGAGGCAACGCGGATTTTAATATAAAACAAGCATCAGGATGCGTATATACGAAAATTATTCCTTATTGGAACACAACACGTTTCACTTGAATGTCAAGACTCGTTGGTTTGTCGAATACGAATCGGAGGAAGACTTGCAGAAGTTGCTGAAAGACGAATATTTCTTTTCACAAACGTTTTGGCATATCGGACAGGGAAGCAATTTGCTTTTCTTGGACAATTTCAATGGAGTGATTGTTCATTCCGGTATCAAAGGCATTGAAAAAGGGAAAGAAGACGAAGACCATGTTTGGCTGAAGGTGGGCGCTTCCGAAGACTGGGATTCGTTTGTGGCGTATTGTGTGGATAAGGGCTGGGGAGGCATCGAAAATCTTTCCCATATTCCCGGCGAAGTGGGCGCCGGCGCATTCCAAAATATCGGCGCTTACGGCGTAGAAGCTTCCGACTGCATCACTGAGGTGCATGCCTATTCTTTGGAAACAGGAGAGAAAAAAATCTTCTCCAACGAAGATTGCGATTATTCTTACCGGCACAGTTTTTTCAAGGAACCGGAAAACAGGGGCTTGTATTACATCACCCATGTAGTCTGTCAACTTTCTAAAAAGCCTGCATACAAGCTGGATTACGGGAATATAAAAAGCTACTTGGAGGGAAAAGAAATCAATTTGCAGACCGTACGGGAAGCCATTATCGCGATACGCACCGCCAAACTTCCCGATCCGAAAGTACTGGGAAATGCCGGAAGTTTCTTTGTAAATCCGTATATTTGCATCGCGCATTACGAAGGTTTGAAAAAAAAATACCCGGATATTCCGCATTATCCGGTCAACGGGGAAGTGGTGAAAATACCGGCGGCCTGGTTGATAGACCAATGCGGATGGAAAGGGAAAACACTGGGAGGCGCAGCTATCCACGAAAAACAACCCTTAGTGATTGTCAATCGGGATAATGCCACCGGAAATGATATTGCACTCCTGGCAGAAGAAGTCTGCCGGACAGTAAAAGAGAAATTTAAAATAGAACTCCAACCGGAGGTAATTTATATTTAGAACTAAAAACTAAGAACTAAAAACTAAAAGTTGCGCAAAGCGCGGTAATAAACAGGCGTCAGCCAACTTTTAGTTCTTAGTTTTTAGTTCTTAGTTAATCTTTATGAAGTTAAGGTTTTTAGGCAGCGGCACTTCGACGGGCAATCCTGAAATTGGTTGCACTTGTGAGGTATGTACTTCCGCCGATCCGAAAGATTGGCGTTTCAGGGCTTCGGCTTTGATTGAATCGGAAGGCAAACATATCCTGATTGACTGCGGCCCCGATTTCAGGATGCAGATGCTGGAAGCGTTCCAAACAGATCCTTTTGAAAAATTGACCGGCGTTTTGATCACCCACGAACATTATGACCACGTAGGCGGTTTGGACGATTTACGCACTTTTTGCCGGAAAGGCGCGTTTGTCGATATTTTTGCAAAAGAAGATGTAACAGAAGCCATTCAAAATCGTATCCCTTATGTTTTCAGGGAACATAAATATCCGGGAGTGCCCAATTTACGGCTGACTTCTGTCGAAGATAAACCCTTTTCAATCGAAGGAATAGAAGTGATTCCCATCCGGTTGATGCATGGCAATCTGCCCATTTTCGGTTACCGGATCGGCAAGCTGGCTTATCTCACCGATTTGAAAACCATTCCCGAAGAAGAATATGCTAAATTGCAGAACCTGGACGTTTTAGTTATCAATGCCTTACGCAAGGAACCGCATATCTCGCACGAAACGCTGGACGATGCCTTGAGAAATATCAAACGTATCCGGCCTCGAAGGGCTTACCTTACGCATATAAGCCACAGTTTCGGTTTGCACGAAGAAATGCAAAAACAGTTGCCTGCAACCGTTTTTATCGCTTACGACGGATTGGAAGTATATGTATAAACAGTGGATGACATTGGTATCGAAAGAACTCCGGTTTAATCTCTATTCATTATCGGGGATTATCTTCATGCTCTTGTTCCTGATTGTCTGCGGCTGCATGCTGTGGCTTATTCCGGGAGGATACAATATTCCGGAGAACGGTTATGCGTCCCTGTCCGCTTTTTTCAGCATCGCCCCGGTACTGTTCCTGTTCCTGATTCCGGCCTTGTCCATGCGTTCCTTTTCCGAAGAAAAACGGATGCACACGCTCACTTTACTGCAAAGCCGTCCGGTAACGATGCAGGCGATTGTGTCGGCCAAAATCACAGCTTTGTTTGTTACGGTGGCGATTACCTTACTTCCCACGCTTGTTTATGCCGGTAGTATTTATTTTTATGGAATTCCGGTAGGGAATTTGGATTTGGGAGCGGTGGCCGCTTCTTATACCGGTTTGCTGTTTCTGGTTCTGGCATTTATTTGCCTGTCCGTTTTTGCGTCGAGTCTGACTTCCAATCAGGTGATAGCGTTGATTATCGGGATGTTGCTGTGCGTATTTTTCTATTTCGGATTTGATTTGCTGGGACTGAAGCAACTGAGTTTTCTGTCGCATTACCAGTCCGTACAACGCGGATTGATTGAAAGCCGAGATTTGTGTTATTTCTTGGCGGTGGCAGTTGTCTTTGCAAACATTTCTGTCATTGCGGGCTTGACCCGCAATCCCCTGCGCACCGTTAAACACCCATTAACGATTAGCAGAGGATTGCGGGTCAAGCCCGCAATGACAGTGGTCGCAGTACTTTTTCTCATTATTTTAGGTCTGATTTTCAATTTCCGCTTGGATTGTACCCAAGACCAAAGATACACCATCCGTCCGGTTTCAAAAAAAGTATTGCAAACATTGGATGCGCCGTTAGACGTCGAGATATATCTGACCGGAAACCTGAATCCGGGATTTGCCCGCTTGCAGGAATCGGTCTTGAATCTCTTAAGTGATTTCGATAAACTTTCTCCTGAAAAAATTACGCAAAAAACAGTTGACCCTTACCGGCAATCAGCGGATTTTATAGAACGTTTGAAAGAAGAAGGAATCCGGGGAGTGGCTGTAAATGAGAAGATAACCGCCGGAAAGACCGCGCAAAATATCATTTTCCCTTATGCCTTGCTCAAACAAAAAGACCGGCAAATTCCGGTGCCCTTGTTGGTGAATCAAATGGGACGTTCGGGAGAAGACAACCTGAATTTGTCCGTTGAGATGCTGGAATATCAGTTTGCCCATGCCATTCAGTTGCTTACGCAAAAACAAGCCAAGCGGATTGTCTTTTTGGAAGGACACGGCGAATTGCCGGAAACGTCCGTCAGCGAGATGACGGATGAGTTGAGTTACGAATATACGATTGACCGGGGAACGCTTTCCGGTCGTCCGGGAGAATTGGATGCGTATGATCTGGTCATTATCGCGGGGCCTCAATCGCCTTTTTCCGAAGCCGACAAATTTGTTTTGGATCAATACCTGATGCAGGGAGGAAGCCTTTTGTGGTTGACAGACGGTATCCAACTTCATTCATACAGTGAACTGGCCCAAACGGGAGAAACCATTACCCGGGCCAACGATTTGAATCTGAATGATTTGTTTTTTACGTATGGCCTGCGGATTAATCCGGTTATCTTGCAGGACGTGCAAAGCCTGAATATTCCGGTGGCGACAACCAACGACTCCAATCAAACGGATTATGTTTCCAAACCCTGGTATTATGCGGCCTTATTAATTCCCAATAATGTGCTGGAGATAACGAAAGGATTGTCTTTGGTCAAAACCGAATTTGCAAGCACGATTTCTTTTGTCGGGGATAATCCGTTGAAAAACAAGGCCATCTTGCTTTCTTCTTCGCAATACACCCATACGGTTCCCGTCCCGGCGATGATTAGCTTGGAAGAAACCGACCGGCTACCGGATAAAAACTATTTTAATGAACAATATCTTCCGGTAGCAGTACTGCTGCAACCGCCGTTTTCTTCCGCATTCAAAAACCGCGTACTCACTTCTGTGCCGGCAGATTATACTTTTTTGTCCGAAAGCGACCCGGCGGCCCAAATGATTGTCGCGGCTTCCGAAGAAATAATCAACAATCCGTTGGGCTACGACCGGTATTCACAGACGCAATTCGCCAACCGGGAATTTATACTGAATGCGGTGAACTATCTGACGGATAATACGGGAGTTTCCACTTTGAAAAACAAATCGTTGCAATTGCAATTGTTGAACAAGGCCGCCTTGCAAGAAGACCGGACGCAACTGATTTTTGTAAACATCATCCTGCCTCCGCTGATGCTGCTTAGTGCATTTATCATCTTATCCGTTATCCGCAAAAGGAAATACACAGCCGCATTTTTTGTTAAATTTTGATAATCTCTTTGTTTATCTAAAAAAAGATATTATCTTTGTCAATTAAATAAACGAAAAAAAGCTTTTATTATAAAATAGAAAACAGTTTATAAAGATATAATTCATTAAAAGAAAAAGCGTTAGCTTCTATTCTTGTGCTTGAAACTTAGGAAATTTCAATACACATAACAAGAATAAGTTGTAAACGTTCACGTAGAATCGTGGGCTAAACTTATTTGTTATGTGGGTATCCTAAGACCTCAAGCACAAATAAAGTTGCAAGTCCCACGTTTTTCTATTTTAAATAACCGCTTCTCAGGGACTTGGAGGCATAAATTCTACAGACATGCAGAACAAGTCAAGTGTATTTCAACAAACACATATCACACTTTACATGAAAGCACCCCTAAATCCCCTAAAGGGGACTTGGCTGACGCACGATAATGAAAATGCGCAGTCCCTAAAGCCCCCTTCAGGGGGTTTGGGGGTAAGGAGTTTGACGGACGTTTGGTTCTCGGATTTTTCTCTCTCATTTTTATCCGTTTGAACACGTCTGTCACCCCCAGGGTACAGGCAATGTTGCCTATACCCTTTATCAGATTATAAATTTAAAATAAATAATAATGAA
>JAISKT010000326.1 GCA_031261295.1 Candidatus Symbiothrix sp.
AATCATTCATGACCAACACGATAAACTCTCTCTTAAAAAGAGAAGGCTCAAAGCCGCTTATGATATGAATTATTTAAAACAACTTTTGAGCCCTTAATTTTCGTGCGTTTGCCCTGAAATAAATTACTGCAAGATCAGATTTATTTCATTTTATAATTATCTTTGCAAAGTAATGATCACCTTTAATAACGTTTTATATGGAACAACTTGCAACCTTAGAAGCGCCTGTCCGGAAAAAGAAAAGAAATTGTGATTATTTGAAACAATACTTTTCTTTTGAGGAGCCTCCTAAAGAAGAAGCCTTTTTGGCCGACAATCCTGATATAGTTGAAATTTTACCTTCAATTGCAAAGGATATCAAGACCAATTTGGATGAAAATGCCCAATTAGTCCTTCATTTACTTGATATGGGCGAAGATTGGAGAACTCTTTTTATCTATGTTTATACGCGAATTGATAGGAAAATAACAAGTCACTATCAAAGCGTTTTTTTTGATAAAATGTTTCGTTTATTCCCGGAAATTTCTAAAAATTTAAATTTAGCTTTTCTTCATTATGAGATTTAATCCAAACGACTTTATAAAGATTTCGAAAGAACTCAAAACCGGATGTACTGAAGCCCATTATAGAACTCTAATTAATAGAGCCTACTATGGAGCATTTGGATACATCAGAGAACGATTACCAATATATACAGATGGTATAAGTGTGCATCGGGAAGTATTCCGATTTTTGAAAAATTCTCCTGATAAAAATGAGAAAAAAGCCGGATACAAATTGGAATTTCTTTTTGGGAGAAGAATAGATGCTGATTATAAATATAATATAGAAATAAAAAAGTTTCTTTGCGAAGATGTTATTTCGGAAGCTGAAGCTATTATCTTGTTATTTGATAAAAAAGTAGATTTATAAAGCTCCATATGCGTAATTTCAATTAGTAAATGCTTTTTTAAGGGGCTTAAGGGCTTTAAGATTCTTAAAGTTCTTAAGCCCCTTAAAAAAAATATCTATTTTGCTTTTCCGGCAATGACATTATAGACATAACCGGCGATTGCTGCGCCTACTATCGGAGCGACAATGAATAACCAAAGTTGCGGCAATGCCAATGCGTTATCGGCAAAAATAGCCGGGCCGATGGAACGGGCCGGGTTGACCGAAGTATTGGTCAGTGGAATACTGATCAAGTGAATCAAAGTCAAAGTCAAACCAATCGCCAAACCGGCAAAACCTTTCACCGAACGGGAATCGGTCACGCCCAAAATCACAATCAGGAAGATAAACGTTAATACCAATTCAACGACAAAGGCGCCCGTACAACTTAAATTGAGATAATTGGCAGCATCTCCAAAAAATTCGGAGCCGTAACCGTTAGCGGCAAAAGTGCCTTTTACACCGCCGTATTGAGCTACCACAAAAGCCAAAAGGGCTGCCGCCAAAATAGCGCCAATTACTTGTGCCACAATGTAAATCCCCAAATCTTTAGCGCTCATCCGGCCTGCGCAAAACACACCTACCGAAACAGCGGGATTAAGGTGCGCGCCGGAAATATTTCCGATACCATACGCCATTGCCACTACCGTTAAACCGAATGCCAAAGCGACTCCCAGGAAGCCGACAGCACCGCCTGCGAAAATGGCCGTACCGCAACCGCCTAATACCAAAACAAATGTGCCGATAAGCTCAGCTGTAAATTTTTGACTTGTCTTCATATAAATTGTTATTAAAATTTTGTGTCAAAGATAAAACATTATTTTAAAAAAATGAAAAAGCATATTTATAAATATACAATTATTTGCCGGCCTGTCCGTTATTATTAGAAGTGAAAAGGGTTATTTTCATACTGTTTATCTTTATGGGAGCCGGCTGTCAGTCTTTGATGGCCCAGTTCGACACGCAATTGAGTAACTATTGGGCGGCGACCAATTATTTCAATCCGGGCTATGCCGGCCAATCCGGCAAGTTGGAATTGACCGGACTATACCGCTTGCAGTGGCTGGGAATGGATGGCGCCCCGAAAACAGGTATGATCCTGGGAGAAATGCCGTTTAAATTTTTCGGAAGGGAACACGGCGTGGGCGTATCCATGTACAACGACCAAATCGGCTTGTACAAATCGACCGTTATATCCGGACAATACGCATTCAAAACCAAATTGTTCGGCGGCAATCTGGGAATCGGCATCCAGGGAGGCTACATCAGCGAATCTTTTGACGGAACAAAAGTAGAAATACCTGACGATGAAGACCATAGCAAGGAGGATGAAGCCATTCCCACAACGGAAGTTTCCGGTACATCCATTGACGGCGCTTTCGGCGTGTATTATGGCGCCAAAAATTGGTATGTGGGACTTTCCGCCACGCACCTGACAGCCCCCAAATTGGAACTGAATGATAATTATATATTTGAAATCCCCCGTTCATATTATTTTACAGCAGGATACAATATCGAGTTAAACAATCCGTTATTAGAATTACGACCGTCTATCTTATTGAAGACAACCGAATTGAGTTCTTATTATGCGGAAAGTGATTCCATAATAGAAGGAAATACGCTGAAAGGCATGATGAAACAAACACAATTAGATGTCTCTGTAAGATTGATTTACAACAAAATGTTTTGGGGCGGCCTATCCTGGCGGAAAGATGAATCCATGATTCTCATGCTCGGAGGCAAATTTAAAATGATAGAAGTCGGTTACGCTTACGATGTGCCGATGTTCTCTGAGATTATAAAAGTTTCTTCGGGTAGTCATGAGCTGTTTATTAAATATAGCATAGACATGAATTTGAAAAAAGGAACAAAAAGTAAACACAAAAGTGTGAGAATACTGTAGAAAATGAAAAGAATTAAAAGAATGAAGAAAATAAAAGGAATACAAATAATGGAAGAAAAGAAAGGAAATAAGGCAATGAAAAAAACATTATTTTCATTGTTTTCATTTATTTCATTGTTTTCATTATTCTTCTCTTCTTGTGGAAGATCGTCTGCCGGTGACGGCGGTGAACTTACCGGGGTGAGCGCTCCGGGCTGGACAGAACCGAATCCGCACGGAATGGTACTGATTAAACGGGGTTCTTTTGAAATGGGCTCTGCCCAAAACGATACGATCTGGGGAATTTATCAAAATCCCAAAGGTGTTTCCATCGATAATTTCTGGATGGACGAAACCGAAATTACCAACTCCGAATACCGTCAGTTTGTGTACTGGGTAAGGGATTCCATTATCCGGGAACGTTTGTACGATCCGGCTTACGGCGGTAACGATTTATTCAAAATAGAGGAAGACAAAGAGGGAAATCCTTACGATCCGCCTATCTTAGATTGGAAACGGCCTATTCCTACGGAAAAACGGGCCAACGAAGACGAACTCCTGGCAATCCATAGTGTAAACCGCACCAATCCGATTACCGGAGAAACCAAATTGGATCCGGAGCAAATGATTTACCGCTATTCCGTTTTTGATGCCACTCAGGCTGCTTTGCGGAGAAACCGCCTGAATCCCGAACGGAGGATATATAATACGGATATAAAAGTAGATCCGGCCGAAGTGGTGATGATTTCAAAAGATACGGCTTATATCGATGACGAGGGACGTATCATCAACGAAACGCTCACCCGCCCATTGGAATCAATATGGGACTTCTATAATACCTATATTATTAATATTTATCCGGACGAATCGGTTTGGGTAAATGATTTCACCAATTCGTACAATGAACCGTATATGCGTATGTATTTCAATCATCCGGGATACAATGATTATCCGGTAGTGGGGGTATCGTGGGAACAGGCGAATGCTTTTTGTACGTGGCGAACCGAATATTTGAAAAAATCGTTGGACGATGCCCACAAAAATACGATTGAACCGTACCGTCTGCCGACAGAAGGAGAATTTGAATACGCAGCCCGAAGCGGTAAATCGGAAAATATCTATCCCTGGCGCCAGGATACTCCGGTAGGAGACAAAGGCTGTTTCCTGGGGAATTTCAAACCGGGCGAAGGGAATTATACGCAAGACGGACATTTGATTACATCCCGTGTAGCCTCTTTTTCACCCAACGAATTCGGTTTATATGATATGGCCGGCAACGTGGCGGAATGGACTTCCACCGCTTTCTTAGAATCCGGACCTGAAATTATGAACGATATAAACCCGCAATATTATTACAACGCAGCGAAGGAAGATCCTTATGCAACGAAGAAAAAAGTAGTGCGGGGCGGTTCGTGGAAAGATGTGGCGCACTTCATTCGTTCGGATATCCGTTCGTTTGAATATCAAAATGAACAACGTTCCTATATCGGCTTCCGCTGTGTACGAACGCAAGTGGGATTTTCAAAGGGAAAGAAATAAAACTAAAAGTTGCGCAAAGCGCGATAGCAAGCGTAAGCCAACTCATAACTCATAATTCATAATTCATAATTCTTATTAGTATGGGATTTAAGAGAAGATATAAAAACTTTGTTGAAAAATTCTTATCCGGAGAAGAAGGAAAAAGATTTTTTCTGGTTTTCTATAATATTGGTGCAGCGATTGTAATCATCGGCGCTTTGGCGAAGTTAACGCACTGGCCTTGGGGTTTGGGAAATATTTTTCTTACGATAGGTTTGCTTACCGAATTTTTCGTGTTCCTTATCTCTGCCTTTGATCGCCCGGCAAAAGAATATCAATGGGATAGGGTTTTCCCGGTGCTGGATACAAATGACGAAGACGATCGTCCTGCATTTGGCGGCGGCGGAAATGGAGTGAGCGGTTTCATTGGCAGCGGAAGCGGTTCCGGCTCTGGAGAAGGAGGCGTTGCTGTAGCAGGCGGAAAAGGAGGCAAAGGCGGCGGCACTGTTATCATTGGCGGCGGATCCGGCGGCGGTTTCAGTGGCGGTGGATCATCGCACTCCCATACGCATCGGTCGGCAGCCGAGGCGGCTGAAAACATGACCGAAGCCCAGGTAATGCAATCCTTTGGAATTCCAAGTGCCGTAAATATTTCGGAAGAAGACAGCAATGCCCTGACAGCCAGTATCAAAAAAATGGCTTCCGCAGCGGATCAACTATCCAAAATGACCGAAGTGACAGATGTTACTCAACAATATTTGGAACAATTATCCACCATGTCGGAAGACATGAGACGGTTCAGCACCGTTACCAACAGTTTGACAGATGTTTCCGACATCCTGTTAAACTCCTATAAGAGCATCACAGACAATTCGGACGGAATCAATCAATCGTCCAGAGGATATGTTCATCAAATGGAAAATCTCAACCGGAACATACAAGGGTTGAATACCATTTATGAAATCCAATTGAAAGGTGTCAGTTCACAAATCGATGCCATCGAACGGATCAATGCCGGTTTGATGCGGATAAAGGATTTATATGAGGGATCTATCGTTGACAGTTCGGTATTCCGCAGTGAAACAGAAAAAATGGCGCAGCAGCTTCACGCACTCAACGGCGTTTACAACCGGTTGTTGAACGCAATGACCATGAATATGTACGGCGCAGGAGGAGTTTCCAGCTTCAATCCCAACCCCGGCAACTTCAATCAAAATCCTCTTTAAGAATCTTAAGGGCCTTAAGCTTCTTAAGCCCCTTAAAAAATAAAAAAAATAAAAAATGGCTTCAAACAGTCCTAATTCGCCAAGGCAGAAAATGATTAACCTGATGTATCTGGTTTTCATTGCAATGCTTGCCCTCAATGTTTCTTCGGAAGTGTTGGACGGTTTTGAATTGGTGGAAGAAAGTTTGCTTCGTTCCGTAAAAGCTTCTACTCAACGTAATGAGCGTGTATTTGCTGATTTGGAAGAATATTACAATACCAATCAAGACAAAGCGGGAGAATGGTATAAAAAGGGAAAGCAAGTAAACAATCGAACAGATTCATTATTCAATTATATACAGGACCTCAAAACGCGGATCGTCAAAAACGCGGACGGCAAAGCGGGTGATCCGGAAAACCTTAAACATCCCGATGACTTGAATGCAGCTTACGAGGTGATGTTTGAAAAAGGAAAAAACGATGCCGCTAAATTGAAAGGAGATATTGATGCGTATCGACAGTATGTCACGTCCTTAGTTACCAATCCTTCTATTAAAAATATCATAGAAAGCAATTTAAGTACGGAACCTTCCCGGATGGCGAAAGAAAACAAGCAGACCTGGGAAGAATCTATGTTTTGGCAAATGCCTGTCGCTGCTTCCGTTACGTTATTAACGAAGTTACAGAATGACATCCGTTATGCCGAAGGAGAAGTATTGAGCGATTTGGTAAAAAATATTGACTTCGATGATTATCGGGTAAATAAATTAGACGCATTTGTCATTCCGGAAACTCAGATTGTGATGAAAGGAGGCGTTTATCGCGCCGAAATCGGGATTTCGGCAAAGGACTCTACCAAACGTCCCAAAATATTTGTCAATGGAAGTTTCTTACCGGACGAGGCAGAGGGATTGTATGTAGCAGGCGCCGGTTCTACGGGAACTTTTCAGGTAAAAGGATATGTGGAAATGACCGGCCGTGACGGTTCTTCTTTCCAGGAACCATTTTCAACGGAATATTTTGTGGTGCAACCGAGTGCAACCATTGCTCCGGTATTGATGAACGTATTGTATGCGGGTATTGCAAATGATATTCAGATTGCAGTTCCGGGAATAGCCAGCCAGAATGTTTCGGCCAATATTTCAAATGGAACATTAACCTCTAAAGGCAATGATATTTGGGTAGCCACTCCTAAATACGGTTCCGATGCCGTCATTACCGTAACGGCAAAAATGTCGGGAGGACGTGGCGCCCAAGAAATGGGAAGAACGACTTTCCGGGTACGGCAATTGCCGGATCCTACTCCTTATTTGAATATAACCAATGCGGAGGGAAATAAAGTGCGTTACAAAGGGGGAACACCTTTGGCTAAAGCGGCCTTGATCAGTGTAGATGCCTTAAGTGCAGCCATTGACGACGGTATATTGGATCAACCGTTTACCGTATTGCGCTTCGAATTGCAACGGTTTGATTCAATGGGTTTTGCCATTATCACCAGCTCGGACGGCCCCCGTTTTTCCGCACAACAAAAAGATGCGATCCGGGGAATGCAGCGCGGTCAAACCTTGTTGATCAGAGGAATCGTGGTACGAGGCCCCGAAGGAATAGACAGGACATTAAATGCACCCATGGAAATAAGAATAAATTAATAGAGTTATGAGTTATGAATTATGAATTATGAGTTGGCTGACGCGCAATTCATAACTCATAACTCATAACTCATAACTCATAACTCATAAAGTATGAAACGAATTTATTATATCAGTTTTTTAGTCTTGCTTTTTGCATTGGCACAAGAAAGTCTTGGGCAAACGCAAACGAGCCGGCCTGCCCGCCAGCGTCCGTCTGAAGCGGATGCGCCTACCGTTTCCAATTTAACGGAAAGAGCCAAAATAAAGAATGAGGAAGAATCTAAAAAACCTACCCATATCGCGTGGGAAAGGCTTATTTATCGTACAATCGATCTGACCAAAGAAGAAAATAATGCCGCCTTGTATTATCCGGTTCAACCGCAGGGCGACCGTCAGAATCTTTTTACTTTGATTTTCAAATTGTTGGCGGATGGGAAAATTACCGCTTACAATTATTTAGAAGGCGGTGAAGTTTTTGAAGAAAAAGAAAAACTGGATTTTGAAAGTTTCCTGAAGAAATATCAGTTGCTCTATACCAAACAAGGCGAGCGTTTTGTGGTGGACGAACGGGATATTCCGAGTTCGGAAGTGACGCAATATATGATGAAGGAGGGCTATTATTTCGACCAGGCCACCGGAACATTCAAGACGGATGTTATAGCGCTTTGTCCGATTTTGGTTCGGGAAGATTTTTATTACGGAGGTTCTTCTAAAGAAACTTTATTCTGGCTGAAATACGATGATATTCGTCCTTATCTCTCCCGTGAAATGATTATGACATCCAATTACAACAACGCTTTGACCTATACCATTGACGATTATTTCCGTAAAAACATGTATAGCGGGGAGATTATCAAGACAGTCAATATGATGGGCAAAAGTTTGGCGCAGGAAGTAGGCAGTGAACCCGAAGCGTTGAAACATGCCCAAGACAGCATTGAAAACCAATTGAAAGCATTCGACCGTAAATTGTGGGTGTACAATGATTCAACGGTGCTGGTGGCAGAAAAAACGAAAGATAAAAAAGCGGATAAAACCACTAAAGAAACGACAACGGCTACAAGGGGAAGCGCCTCGAAAGAAAAACAAGAAACCACCAAAGCAGCCAAAGCGGAAAGTACCGCGCCCACCAAAAGTGTCAGACGCAACCGCTGATGAACCTGTATTGGCAAATATTTTATACCTTCGCCAAAATCGGGGCATTTACAATCGGAGGAGGATATGCCATGTTGCCTTTGGTACAAAAAGAAGTGGTGGAGAAAAAACAATGGATCTCTGCTGGTGATTTTATAGATATGATTGCCATCTCGCAATCCGTTCCGGGAATCTGGGCCGTCAACATTGCCATCTTCACCGGATACAAGATAAAAAAAAACGCAGGTAGTATAGTCGCCACATTGGGCGCCATACTGCCTTCTTTTATTATTATATTGCTCATTGCGATGTTTTTCCGGCATTTCAAAGACAACGAATACATTGTAAAAATGTTCAACGCGATTCGTCCGGCGGTAGTAGCCTTGATTGCGGTTCCCGTTTTCACAACCGCCAAATCAGTCGGCATCAACCGGAAGACAGTGATTATTCCGGTTGCATCCGCATTCCTGATTTGGTTTTGGGGCATTTCCCCCATTTACATCGTATTGGCAGCCGCAACAGGAGGAATTTTTTTTAAACTAAAAACTAAAAACTAAGAACTAAAAGTTACGCGAAGCGCGGTAATAGGCGTCAGCCAACTTTTAGTTCTTAGTTCTTAGTTTTTAGTTCTTAACTCTATATATGGTTTACTGGCAGTTGTTTATAACTTATATCAAGATTGGCCTCTTCGGATTCGGGGGCGGCTATGCCATGTTGTCCCTTATTCAGAACGAAGTGGTTGAAAAGCATCAGTGGCTGACGGCTTCCGAATTTACGGATATTGTGGCTGTTTCCCAGATGACGCCCGGCCCGATCGGCATCAATTCGGCCACCTACATCGGTTATACAGTGACGGATAGCGTTTGGGGTTCTGTTGTTGCTACGGTGGCGGTTTGTCTTCCATCTTTTATTTTGGTCTTGTTGATTGCCCGGTTTTATCAGAAATTCCGTTCCAACAAATATGTAGATGCCGCTTTCCAAGGTTTGCGTCCGGCGACGGTCGGATTGATTGCAGCCGCAGCGCTTTTGCTGATGGACACAGAAAATTTTATTGATTACAAGAGCTTTATTATTTTCGGGATTGCTTTTCTCTTAATGAAATTTACCAAATTGCATCCGATTCTCCTGATTGTATTGGCCGGAATATCCGGATTATTCCTCTATTAACCGAGTTATTTTTTCCAAAGGTTCTTCAGGTGTTCCTGTATCTTCAGTTCCTGGGGATTATTTTGCGCCACCCAAAATTTCTTGTCTTTGAGGGGTTCCGGCAGGAAGTCCTGTTCCACAAAATTGCCCTCATACGCATGGGCGTATTTGTAGCCTTTTCCATAATTCAACTCTTTCATCAGTTTGGTGGGCGCATTGCGTAAATGCAACGGTACCGGAAGATTACCCGATTGGGACACTTCGGCCAAAGCGGCTTCAATAGCCATGTAAGCCGAATTGCTTTTCGGACTTGTCGCTAAATAAACGGTTGTTTCCGCTAAAACGATTCGTCCTTCGGGCCAACCGATTTTGTTGATCGCTTCAAAACAAGCATTGGCCAGCAAAAGGGCATTGGGATTAGCCAGGCCGATGTCTTCCGAAGCGGAAATCACCAAGCGCCGGGCAATGAATTTGGGATCTTCCCCGCCGGCCACCATGCGCGCCAACCAATAAATAGCGCCGTCCGGATCGCTTCCCCGGATGGATTTGATGAAAGCGGAAATAATATCGTAGTGCATTTCACCGCCTTTGTCATAAGCCGCTGGATTTTCCTGCAAACGGTCGATCACTTTGGCATCTGTAATGACAACGGGTTCACTGTCTTCGGCTTCAATCACCAACTCCAGGATGTTGAGCAGTTTCCGGGCATCTCCGCCGGCAAAACGCAACAAAGCGGCTGTTTCTTTTACCTCCACGTGAAGTTTCTGTAATTCAATATCATCCGTCAATGCTTTGTGCAGCAAGGAAAGCAAGTCGGCATCTTCCAAGTTTTTCAATACATACACCTGGCAACGGGAAAGAAGCGGGCGAATCACCTCAAAAGAAGGATTCTCGGTGGTTGCACCGATTAACGTAATCGTCCCGTTTTCAACGGCGGCCAACAACGAATCTTGTTGCGATTTGCTGAAACGGTGAATTTCATCAATAAAAAGTATGGGACTTGGCGTATCAAAAAAGCGTTGACTTTTGGCTTTTTCAATCACCTCGCGCACATCTTTTACGCCCGAATTTATTGCGCTCAGGCTGAAAAACGTGCGTTTTTGCTGTTCGGCAATTATTTTTGCCAAAGTGGTTTTGCCAACGCCCGGCGGTCCCCAAAGTATAAACGACGAGATGTTTCCCGACTCAATCATATTACGCAAAATTGCGCCTTGTCCAACAAGATGTTGTTGACCTATATATTCTTCAAGCGATTTTGGACGCATACGTTCTGCAAGAGGTGTCATACAATTTATTATTTGTTATTGATAATTTATTATTTGCCTGTGTTATCATTAGTTTGGAACAATATTTTTGTGTTGTCTGCATATATTTATAATGTAAAATTAATTTATTTTGATTGATTATCCGGTAAAAAACAATAAATTTGCAAAAAATAACTAATAAAAAAAATTATGGTACTAACTGTTGGAACAATTATCGACCATCAACGCTACGGACAGGGCGTAGTTGCAAAGGTTAATTTTACTGATTATGAGGTTTATTTTGAGCGTAGCGGGA
>JAISKT010000340.1 GCA_031261295.1 Candidatus Symbiothrix sp.
GGATCCTGATCGCCCCAATTCCAGGCTTGATTGCCGCCCAGACAGATATATTTCAGATCGGCGCCATTGCTGAACAAGCCTTTAATAACCGATCCGCCGGTAGTTCCGTCCACTTCCCAAGCATTGACCAACTTGCCGTCGAAATAGACTTTTGCGGTTGTTTCGGTAAGGGTGGCAGTGTAATAATGCCATTTATGGTCAGCCAACCAGTCGGTCGCATCGTGGTAAAGAATATTGGCGCCGTTTACATTCTGAGCATCCGTAAAGTCGCACCAGCCGGCACAATTGACTTGCACCAATCCGCGATATTGCAAAGCGAGCATCGGCCAGGTATTTTCATTGTTGACAGGCGCGGCGCCGTAAGCAGTGAGCAGCGGCGACCACATATACGTATTGGATGCACCGGCATTGGCAGCATTGACCCAGACACTGATAGACATTTCATTACTTTCGGTGGAATGCGATAATACATTTTCCGGCAGCAATAAGTAGTTTTTGCGCATGCCTCCGGTGGCATTTTGGAATACAACGCCAAATCCGGGATCGGTAACAGGAGTGAAACTTCCGTCCCCTACAATCTGTGCGGTATTGTTTGCATCAAACGTATTCAGATAGACCGGTGCAGGCAGTTGCGGCGTAACACCTTTTTTCTGAGCGATGATGTAGGCTATCTGATCGGCTGTTAATTCCGCATCATACACAGCGATGTCATCAAACATGAATCCCGGATCGGGATCACCCCAGCCCCAGGCCTGATTGCCACCCAGACAGATATATTTCAGATCGGCGCCATTGCTGAACAAACCTTTAATAACCGAACCGGCAGTAGCTCCGTCCACTTCCCATTCATTGACCGGTACGCCGTCGAAATAGACTTTCGCGGTTGTTTCGGTGAATGTGGCGGTATAATAATGCCAATCATGATCGACTAACCAATCGGTTGCATCGTGATAGAGTTTATTGGTTCCGTAAATATTCTGCGCATCCGTAAAGTCGCACCAGCCGGCATTATTAACCTGTACCACTCCACGATATTGCAAAGCGAGCATCGGCCAGGTGTTTTCATTATTGACAGGAGCAGCTCCGTAAGCGGTGAACAACGGCGACCACATATAATCACCGGATGCACCGGCATTGGCAGCATTCACCCATACACCGATAGACATTTCATTGGTTTCGGTAGAGTGCGACAAGACATTTTCCGGCAACAACAAATAGTTTTGACGCATACCTCCGGTGGCATTTTGGAATACAACCCCAAATCCGGGATCGGTGACAGGAGTGAAACTTCCACCACCCACGATTCGTGCGGTATTGTTTGCATCGAACGTATTCAAATAGACCGGTGTCGGCATTTGTGGGATTTCCTGATCGGGAAGGGCATCCTTGGCGGCAATCTTGTTCTTCCATATTTTTACATCATCAAAATAGACTTCTTTCGTTTCCGCCGGAGAGCCGTATCCCAGATAGAAATAAGGCGCCGTAGTGATTAAGCTGACCATGTTAGGATAGTCAAAAGCGGATGATTCCCTGGTCTCCTGCTTTTTCTCCCCATCCACATAGATAATATAGCCGGCATTGGTGAGCGATATTGCCAAAAAATGCCATTGATTGGGTTTTAAAATTTGTGTTTCCCCCTGTTGAGGATTATTTACTTCCCAGGCACTTCCTCTACCTTTATAATTCAGCCAGGCGTTTCCCGTAAAAAACAAGGCACTGTCTTTATCTGCGACAAACGAGAATAAAGCGCCTTCGGTATCGACTTCCGGCATTTTTACCCACATCGACACGGAAGCTCCGGCGGCTACATACAGCCCTTGCATGGGATTCGGGATGCGGAGGTATCCGCCTTTTAGATGTAATACGTTGCCTCTTTTGGAGTCGGCAACTATTTCCGGTCTTTCTCCACTTTCGTAAGTAAGCGGTTCACCGTTTATATCCGTTCCGGTTGCCGCAAAGTCCGTATCAAACGGAAAGTGAGCAATTACTTTAACGGAAGCATCGGGTGGTACCGGATTTCGCTGATTTCCGGAAGGATCATCCCATTCTCCCCAATCCTGACAGGCGGAAAGTAACAAAAGCATCATTCCGGTAAGAATTGTTTTTGTCCATTGATGTGTTTTCATAATAGCATATTTTAATAAGTGACAATAATACACTTACAAAATTAGATAGATATTATGGGTTGGAGGTGGACAAATGAGTAATGATAGTGGATAAAAATAATAAGCGCTGTGTAATTGCTCATTACGTTTTTTCGCAAGTACCTTATGTTGAAAAATTTGCTGTTTATAAAGTGCCAATGGCAACAATCATGCTATTTTGGATTTCTTGTTCTATTGATTGCGATTTTAATGGGAGTTATTCATTTTTATTTCTTTAGTTTTAATTCCGTCAAAAGGAGTTTGTAAACATCTGTCCATGGTTTGAGATACAAGTCTGTGGACTCGTCAATAAGTTGTTGGTAGGTATTGGAATCGAAATAAGCATCAATAGCTTTTTCTTCGGTTATACCGTAATCGGAGATAAGGGATTCTATTAGGGTGTCATCTATGCGTTGAACTGTTTTTTTATCTATGCGTTCAAGCGCTTGCAGGGATTGGTGCGTACACAGACAAATCTGGTGAGTAGGACGATGAAATGTAAGTTCTTCAAGAAAATCAGCCTTTGATACTCGGCTTTCAATATAATCGTCAATTCGGTTGGTAACATCATCATCGGCTACAGGACCTTCTACTATATCATAGTCGTGAGCAGGGATGGGTAATGTTCGATTGCGGTTCATTATCACAAAATCCAACCATTCCTCATTATAATTTTCAAAACGAAGCACTTTAAATTCCCAATGCTCAAATGCAGTTTCGATAAATTCAAATTCAGTAACATAACCTTTGTTGTCGTTTCTTCGTCCTCTTCGTTCCGCCCAATATTCCGCTTGTGAACGTATTTTGGTTACATAAAATCCTTTGCCAAAATCCCTGTATGGTCTGCATTTAGTAAAGGCTATGTTTTCTATTTTAGCATAACTGCCATGATATACTCTCATTTCAATCCTCCATTTTCGTAACAAACATCATGTATCTCTCTTACCGACCAAAATGGATTATCTACATGTAATGTCCACCAATATTTGAAAATAAAATCAATACCGCCATACTTTTTCAGATAACGATAGGCTTCTTGTTTATTCATCTTGTATTCATCCGCAAATTTGGGAATGATAAAAGATATAAACCGTATCTTATCTCTTGTGTCTTTGTCTAACGTTTTTGTATCCATATCCTATCCAATTTTTATATATTAACAATGCAAAGATATAATTTTTTTGTTTATCATGTAGGTAATTTATCCACCAAATAAGAAGAGTTGTCCACCCTGCTTATTTTATCTTCCCGTAATTTTACCCACAGTTTAGAAATTTAATTTTATTATGTATGAAAACACAAATTACTCTTATTTTATTAGCGTTGAGCCTGAATGTGGTTGCTCAATCTGTTGTTACGGTTCCCGAACCGGTCTATCTGAATACCTTTG
>JAISKT010000005.1 GCA_031261295.1 Candidatus Symbiothrix sp.
GTTACACATGTCTTTATAAGTTGTTTTAGTATTCATAAAGTTTGGTGCTGAAATCAAAGACAAAAAAGGCTGATTTGTTTATTGATCACCGCATGTTGCAAATATACATAAATTTTTTAAAATCAAATATATTTTACCGCCGATACGTCCTTACCGGTGGATAAAATGCGTCTTCGATGTGGTCTATCTCAAAATTCGGGGAATGCCCGATCACCGAAATTATATCGAAACGGGCCGGTAAATCAATGTCGAAATACTTGATGTAGCAATCCGTGGCGGCGATAATCCGGTTGATTTTGGTGTTATTGACGGCATCTTCGGGCGATTGCCAATCACTTCCACTGCGGGTTTTCACTTCCACAATGACCAGTTCATCGTCTGTCTGCGCCACAATGTCCAACTCCAAATGGCCTCTGTGCCAATTGATGTGGCGAATTTGGTAGCCGTTTGCTTTTAAATATGCAAGGGCGGCCGCTTCGCCTTCTTTTCCTAAATCAGTATGCTGAGCCATAGCTAAGAAATTTTTTTACAAATATATAGCATTTTTCTTGCGCATTCAAATCGAAGAGGTTATTTTTGCGGAATGAAAACGAAAATGTATTTTTTTACCTTATTTATTGCATTTATGGCTCTATCTTGTCAATCCGAAGCCCAGACTTACACGATCGAAACAAGTTTGGGAAACATTCAGTTTAAGTTGTACGAAAAAACGCCTTTGCACAAGGCTAATTTTGAAAAATTGATCGAAGCGCAAGCCTACGACAATGTGCTTTTCCACCGGATCATTAAGGATTTTATGATTCAAACCGGCGATTTGTCCACCAAACCGGGAGCAGACTTGTCGGCAATCGTGGAAGAAGAAACGATTCCGGCTGAATTTGTTCCGGAATACATTCACAAAAAAGGCGCTTTGGCCGCGGCCCGTACAGGCGACCAGGTAAATCCCGAACTGCGCTCTTCGCCTACTCAATTCTATATTGTACAAGGGAAAACGTACAGCGAAGACGAGTTGGCGCAAATAGAAGCTTATACGGGAAAATCCTATACCCCGGAAGAAAAAGCCATCTATACCACAACGGGAGGAACGCCTTTTTTAGACAACAATTATACCGTATTTGGTGAAGTGATCGACGGTTTGGATGTGGTTGAAAAAATATCCCTTGCACCGACCACTCCCCGCGATTCTCCGCTGGAAGATATCCGTATCCTGAAAATTACAAAGGATTGATGCCCGACATGCCGGAATTCCTTACGGATGAGTATTATATGAAACAAGCGCTTTCGGAAGCGCAGAAAGCTTTCGAAAGAGGTGAAATTCCTATTGGCGCGGTGATCGTTTGCAATCAGCGGATTATCGCCCGCGCTCACAATCTGACGGAAACGCTCAACGACGTGACGGCTCATGCCGAAATGCAGGCGATTACGGCTGCCGCTTCGGTGTTGGGCGGTAAATACCTGATTGATTGTACCCTTTATGTGACGGTCGAACCCTGTCCGATGTGCGCCGGAGCCTTGGGTTGGTCGCAAATCTCACGAATTGTTTATGGAGCGGCGGATGAAAAGCGAGGCTATTTGAAATTCGCTCCTTCAGCGCTGCATCCCAAAACCACCGTAACATCCGGTATTTTGGCGGAAGAAGCCGCCGGCCTGATGAAACAATTTTTCCGGGACAAACGATGAAAAAAATACTGATTACAGGCGCAAGCGGATTTATCGGCAGTTTCCTGATAGAAGAAGCGTTGAACAAAGGTTGGCAAACTTGGGCGGGCATCCGCAAAAGCAGCAGCCGCGAATACTTGCAGGATGCGCGTATCCAATTCATTGATTTGAATTTCGCCGATAAAAAATCGCTGAGAGAACAACTCCTTGCTCATGTCGAAAAATACGGCCCGTGGGATTACGTTATCCATAATGCCGGTGTAACCAAATGCCTGAATACCGCCGATTTTGAAAAAGTAAATGCACTTTATACCCGTCATTTCATAGAAACCCTCCGGGAAATCAACGCTATTCCCGAAAAATTCCTCCTGATGAGCAGCCTGAGCGCTTTTCATCCGAACACAGCTTACGGACGCAGCAAGCAAAAAGCGGAACAGTTTTTGGAAGCGCAAACGGGCTTTCCATTTATCATCCTTCGCCCGACAGGCGTGTACGGCCCGCGCGAAAAAGATTACTTCCTGATGCTGAAAACCATTCAAAACGGATTGGATGTAACAGCAGGATTCGAGACGCAAAAACTCACTTTTATTTATGTAAAAGACTTGGTCCAAGCGGCTTTCCTCGCCTTGGAAAGTCCCATTCAAAATAAAGCTTATTTTGTGACCGACGGTAAAGTCTATTCCGATGACGAATATACCCGTATTGCGAAGAACGCTTTAGGAAAAAAGCAGGTATTAAAAATGCGGGTGCCGTTGGCGGTATTAAAAGCTGTCTGCACGGTTTCCGAAGAATTTTCCAAGTTCACCGGAAAACCGGCTACGCTCAACCGCGACAAATACAATATCATGAAGCAGCGCGACTGGACTTGCGACACGCTTCCCCTTGAAAAAGACTTGAGTTTCAAAGCCGGTTACGACCTCCAACGCGGCATGCAGGAATGTGTGAAATGGTACCGCACCAATGGCTGGTTGTAAATCTGTTAAAAAACATTTCATTATTTTTGCATATTCTAATTATTCGTTGTACATTTCGTCCTTAAATCAATCAAGAAAATATGGGATACCTGAAATTTGATAAAACACTCCTTATTAACCTGGAAGAATCGCTTCAAAGAGAGACTCTAAGAACAAACCGGGGGGGCGCCTATCATTCTACTACGATTGTCGGTTGTAACACACGCAAATATCACGGGCTTTTGGTTTGTCCGGTGCCGCAACTCGATTCGGACAATCACGTTTTGTTGTCGTCTTTGGATGAAACGATTATCCAGCATGGGGCCGAATTTAATATGGGAGTGCATCAGTACGCCAATTATCATTTCAGTCCGGCCGGGCATAAATACATTCGCCAGTTTGAATTTGAAGGAATTCCGAGAACTATTTATCGTGTAGGCGGTGTTATTATGTCCAAAGAAAAAGTATTCACCGCTTTTGAAAACCGGATATTGATTAAATATACCTTGTTGGATGCACATTCTCCTACTACTTTGCGACTCAAGCCGTTTCTGGCTTTCCGCAATGTCAACAGTCTGACGTACGCCAACCCCAAGGCCGACCGGAATTATACGGAAATAGAAAACGGTATCAACACGTGTATGTATAAAGGTTATCCCGATTTACACCTGCAATTCAGCAAGCCGGTAAACTTTGTTTTTCAGCCGGATTGGTACAAAGATATTGAATATTCCAAAGAACAGGAACGGGGTTTTCCTTTCAAGGAAGATTTGTATGTACCCGGTTATTTTGAAATGGAAATCAAAAAAGGAGAATCCATTTATTTTTCGGGAGGCGATACGTTCATCGATCCGGTCTTAATAGCCGAAAAATACGACAAAGAATCGCATACCCGGACTCCACGCAACAGTTTTTACAATTGCCTGAAAAATTCGGCGCAGCAATTTTATTTCCGTCCTACCGAAAACGATGCTTATCTTTTGGCCGGTTATCCCTGGTTCAAAGTGCGTGCGCGGGATTTATTTATTTCCATGCCGGGCTGTTCCTTAGCCATCGACGACCCCGTTCGTTTTGAAAAACTGATCCATACGGCTATTCCCGCCCTCCGCCATTTTATGGAAGACGGAAGTCCGGATAAAGTGATTCAGGAAATCGATTTGCCGGATGTGCTGCTTTGGGCGATTTGGGCCTTGCAGCAATATGCCAAAGCGACTTCTCCCACGCAATGCAATGAAAATTATGGTGCGGTAATTCAGGATATTATTCAATATATCATGGATAACAAACATCCGAATCTGGTGCTGGAACCCAACGGCCTTTTGCATTCGGATGGAAAAGACAAAGCCATTACGTGGATGAATTCCACTTCCGAAGGCAAACCGATTGTTCCCCGCTCGGGTTATATTGTCGAGTTCAATGCCTTGTGGTATAATGCTTTGAAATTTGCAGCGGAATTGGCGGCTCTCAAAGGAGACGACAAACGGGTGGAATTGTTGGAACAAGCTGCTACAAAGACAGCTGCGTCTTTTGTCGAAACTTTTGTCAACGGATATGGTTATTTATATGATTACGTTGATGGAAACTATATCGACTGGAGTGTACGCCCGAACATGCTGTTTGCCGTATCGCTGGATTACTCTCCGTTGAACAGAAGTCAAAAACGGACGGTTTTGAATATTGTTACAAAAGAATTATTGACGCCCAAAGGCATTCGCTCCTTGAGTCCCAAAAGTGAAGGATACCGGCCGTATTACATTGGCCCGCAACACGAACGGGATTTGGCCTACCATCAGGGAACCGTTTGGCCCTGGTTGCTGGGATTTTATTTGGAAGCCTATATACGGTTGTACCAATACAGCGGCCTTTCTTTCGCGGAAAGAATGTTGATTGGCTTGGATGAAGAGATGAATACGCATTGCATCGGCTCCCTCTCCGAACTTTTCGACGGGAATCCGCCGTTTCAGAGCCGGGGCGCCATTTCGTTTGCCATGAACGTATCGGCGATATTGCGAGTGTTGAAGTTGTTAGAAAATTACGAGAGTTAAAAACTAAAAACTAAAAACTAAAAGTTGGCTGACGCCTGTTACCGCGCTTTGCGCAACTTTTAGTTCTTAGTTTTTAGTTCTTAGTTAAAAAAATATGAAAGCATTAATGTTCGGTTGGGAATTCCCACCCCATATTTTAGGAGGACTTGGCACAGCCAGTTACGGATTAACCAAAGGAATGGCCTTGCAACCCGATATGGAAATTACTTTTGTAATGCCCAAACCTTGGGGAGATGAAGACCGGAGTTTTCTCCGCCTGATTGGCGCAGGCAATACCCCTATTGTCTGGAAAGATGTGAATTGGGATTATGTAAAAGAACGGGTTGGTAAATATATGGATCCCCAGTTGTATTTCGATTTGCGGGATCATATCTATGCCGATTTCAGCTATTTCCCGGTCAATGATTTGGGATGTATCGGTTTTTCGGGAAGGTATCCCGATAATCTGTTGGAAGAAATAAATAATTATTCCATTGTGGCCGGGGTGATTGCCCGCACAGCGGAATGCGATATTATCCACTCACACGACTGGTTGACTTATCCTGCAGGTATTCATGCAAAGACCATTACCGGAAAGCCCTTGGTCATTCATGTACATGCAACGGATTTCGACCGGAGTCGTGGCAAAGTGAATCCTACCGTTTACGGAATCGAAAAAGACGGAATGGATCATGCCGACCATATTATTACGGTCAGTAATTTGACCCGTAATATTGTCATTGAGAAATATCATCAGGATCCACGCAAAGTGACCACCGTTCACAATGCGGTAGAACCGATGAGTCCGGAGGTGGCCGCCATCAGTTCCAAGAAAGGCACCAAAGACAAAGTGGTTACTTTCCTGGGACGGATTACCATGCAGAAAGGGCCGGAATACTTTGTGGAAGCGGCGGCAAAAGTGCTGTCAAAAACTAACAATGTCCGTTTTGTGATGGCCGGCAACGGTGATATGATGAATCAGATGATTCGTTTGGCGGCGCAAAGAGGCATTTCCGACCGGTTTCATTTCACCGGTTTCATGAAAGGGACGCAGGTATATGAAGTGCTGAAATCCAGCGATGTGTATGTGATGCCTTCGGTTTCGGAACCGTTTGGGATTTCGCCTTTGGAAGCAATGCAATGCGGTGTTCCGGCGATTATTTCCAAACAATCGGGTTGCGCCGAAATTTTGGAAAAAGCCATTAAGACTGACTATTGGGATATTGAGGCTATGTCGGACGCCATGTATTCGATTATCACGTATCCGAGCATGGCCGAATACTTGAAGGTCGAAGGGAAAAACGAAGTTGATCAGATAACCTGGGAGAAAGCCGGATGGAAAGTCCGTGAAATATATAATATGCTAATACACTAATATTTATGAAAACGATTTGTTTTTATTTTCAGATTCATCAGCCTTTTCGTTTGAAACGATACCGTTTCTTTGACATTGGCGCCGATCATTATTATTATGATGATTTTTCCAATGAAGATATAATTCGTGGAATCGCAGAACGTACGTATTTCCCGGCCAACCGGATGTTGTTGGATTTGATTAAAGAATACAACGGAAAATTCAAAGTCGCTTTTTCCATTTCGGGAATTGTCCTGGAACAGTTGGAAGTGTATGTTCCGGAAGCCATCGACCAATTTAAGGAGCTGGCAAAAACCGGTTGCGTGGAATTTCTGGCGGAAACCTACAATCATTCATTGGCTTCCCTGACCGATCCGGAAGAATTTACGCGGCAGGTAAAAGCCCATTCCGAAAAAATAGAATTGCTTTTCGGGCAAAAACCCAAAGTATTCCGCAACACCGAATTAATCTATTCGGATGATATTGCGTTGCAAGTAGCCGCTATGGGTTTCAAAACCATGCTGACCGAAGGAGCCAAGCATGTATTGGGATGGAAAAGTCCCAACTACTTGTATTCATCCGCTTCGGCGCCCAAACTGAAATTGATGACGCGGAACATGAAATTCAGCGACGATATTTCGTACCGGTTTTCCAATTACGATTGGAGCGAATATCCTTTGGTGGCCGACAAATTAGTCAATTGGGTGGCCTCCACTCCCGAATCCGAACAACTGATCAATATTTTCATGAATTATGATGTATTGGGCAGCCTGCAACCTGCGGAAACCGGAATCTTTGAGTTTTTCAAAGCCATCCCCCGTTTTGCATTGGCGAAAGGAATCAATTTTTCCACTCCGACCGAGATTTCCAATACCTTGAAATCCGTGGGAGAATTGGTAGTTCCTTATCCTTGTTCGTGGGCCGGAGAAGAAAAAGACATCAGCCCCTGGATGGGAAACGTCCTTCAAAAGGAAGCGGTGGACAAATTATACGGCATAGCCGAAAAAGTACATTTGGTAACCGACCGGCGCATCCTGCAAGATTGGAATTACCTGCAAGCCAGCGATCATTTCAATTACATGAGTACCAAGCTTTTCCCGGGGCCAAGTGTTTACAGTCCGTATGAAAATGCCTACGATGCTTTCAATAATTACATGAATGTATTGAGCGATTTCATTGACCGCGTAAACGGCCAATTCCCGGTAGGAGTTGAAAATGAAGAATTGAATGCCTTGTTGACGACGATCCTGAATCAGGAAGTGATGATCAAGGATTTGGAGAAAAAATTGAAAGAGACACCCGTCATTGCGAACGGAGTAAAGCCTGCCGGCAAAGCAATTTCAAAGAAAACAACTGCGGCGAAGAAAAAACAGGTCGTAGAAAATGGATAAAAGTCCAAATAAATGAATTTAGGAATGGTGAATAACGTCAATTATTCACCATTTTTTCTTTTAAAGATAAAACACTTACTGCCAACAATCCAAGATTTTTCAGTTCTAATCGAAACAATAGCAACAATAACTATTTTTCAGTTCACAAAACTGAGGCAACGGTTAATTTCGTGGCAAAATCAGAGAAAATAACATTTTAAATAGTCAGAAATAGTCTTCTTTATCCCGTAGAGAGTCTATACCTTTGCATCAGATTAATGATAATAAATAACAAAGAAGAGTAAACGTATCAAAAATACAGTAAAACTCAATTTCTTAATCTTAATACAATTTTGTTCTCAATGTCTTTATAAATTTAAATTTGGTGGAAGCGATTGTCCGTGAGGATAGTCGCTTTTTTGTTTTAAATTAATTCAACTCAATACGGAAAGTGGTTCCTTTGCCCAACTCGGATTTATAGACGTAGATTTTGCCTTTCTGATAAGATTCAATGATTCGCTTTACCAACGACAATCCCAGTCCCCAGCCTCTCTTTTTCGTGGTATAACCCGGTTGGAATACGGTCTTGAATTTGGATTTGGGGATTCCTTTTCCCGTATCGGAAACATCCATAATCACTTTATTTCCTTTGGAGAATGCCCGGATAGTTATTTCCCCTTGGCCATCCATGGCATCCACGGCATTTTTAATCAGGTTTTCAAGTGTCCAACCAAAAAGGGATTCGTTCATCAGCACCATGATCGGCTCTTTGGGCATCTGCACGGAAATAGACACTTTGGACGAAATCCGTCTGCCCATGTATTCCACCGCACTCCGGATAGATTTTTTCAAATCCATGGGTTCAGGTTCGGGATTAGACCCGATCTTGGAAAACCGATCGGCAATGATTTTCAACCGTTGCACGTCTTTGTCCATTTCATTGAGCCATTGAGTATCCAAATCCTTGGTTTTAAGGTATTCCACCCAAGCCATCAACGACGAAATGGGTGTGCCCAACTGGTGGGCGGTCTCTTTCGACAAACCTACCCAAACCTTGTTCTGCTCCGCTTTACGGGTACTGTTGAGCGCCAAAAAAGAAATGATGATGAAGATAAAAACGACCGCCAATTGCACAAAAGGAAACCACTGGAGTTGCTTCAACACCGTAGAGTCGTCGTAATAAAAATATAAAACCAGATTTTCATCTACTTGTGTTTCAATGCGGTCATGTTTTTTTGCAAATTGCCTTATTCTATTTTCCAAGTATTGCTCGGGATTTTGTTCCGGAAGCTGGATGTTTTTGTAGTCGAGCACTTCCCCCGAATCGTATGTGACAATCACGGGGATAGTGGTATTGCCCTCGGCGATTTTAGTCATCAATGCGTTAAAATCATTAAAAGCGCCGGGATCCACCGCCTCCGAATCCGGATTGGAATTCAAGACGACCGATTCGGCCCAAATCTCAATCCGCTTGCGCTCTTCTTCTTTCAGTTCGTCCACCAACGTATTGGTGATCCAAACGGAAGCTATGGCAATGATAATCGCCGCGGTGATAAAAAGGTATCGCATAGATGTTTATTGTAATTCGACCACTACCGGCGAATGGTCGGATAATTGCACTTCCGGACGGATGGCCGCACTTGTCAACCGGTTTTTCAAACTTTCGGTAACAATATGGTAATCAATTCGCCAGCCTAAGTTCTTTTCCCGCGACCCGGCCCGGAAACTCCACCAACTGTATTGATCCGGCTCCTGATTGAACTCGCGGAACGAATCGACAAAACCCAAGGCGATGAACCGGTCAAACCATTCCCGTTCTTCCGGCAAAAAACCCGACACTTTGGTATGCCGCTCCGGATGATTGATGTCGATGGCTTTGTGGCAAATATTATAATCACCGCAAATAACCAAGTTGGGCCGTTCCTTGCGCAATTCCAGCAAATACTTGGTAAAGGTTTCCAGAAATTCCATTTTGACGGCTTGCCGCACATCACCCGTTGTACCGGAGGGAATATATGCACAAACAACCGTCACATCGCCAAAGTCGGCGCGAACCACCCGTCCTTCACTGTCAAACAGTTGATTACCGATGCCGATGGAATAAAAATCCGGTTTTACCTTGCTGAAAATGGCTGTGCCGCTGTATCCCTTTTTCACAGCCGAGTGCATCAACAGGGATTCGTAACCCAGGCTCTGAAAGGTAAGCGCATCAATTTGTTCCGGCTGCGCTTTCGTTTCCTGTACGCAAAAAACATCGGGGTTTTCTTCCTCCAACCATTCAAAAAGCCCCTTGCTTATCGCCGACCGGATACCGTTTAAGTTAAAAGAAACTACTTTCATTTTTTATTTATCTTAAGGAGGTTAAGGCTCTTAAGTATCTTAAGGGCCTTAAAATAACTATTCTAAGTAAGTATAACCATAAAGTCCCGACCGGTAATTGGATAGAAACTCCCTACCCTCTTCTACTGTGATTCGCCCTTCTTTCATGGAAGTTGTCACCCAGGATTCTACTGTGCGAACCAGTTTTTTGGGACTGTATTGCACGTACTCCAATACATCGGCAATGGTTTCACCGTCAATGATTTGTTCGATTTGATAACCATCTTTTGTCACGGAAATATGTACGGCATTTGTATCGCCGAAGAGGTTGTGCAAGTCGCCCAATATTTCCTGGTAAGCGCCCACCAAAAACACACCTATATAATAAGGTTCTTTCCGGGTCAGGGAATGTACCGGCAAATGGTAGGTGTAATTTTTCATGTTGATGAAATTGTCAATCTTCCCGTCCGAATCGCAAGTGATATCCTGCAAGGTCGCTGTCCGGCCGGGTTTTTCGTCCAAGCGGGAAATCGGGACGATGGGAAATACCTGGTCGATGGCCCAGGAGTCGGGCAAGGACTGGAACAAGGAGAAATTGCAAAAGTATTTGTCCGGCAACATCTTGGAAATCTTGCGAAGTTCCTCCGGTGCATGTTTCATATTCATCGCCATCTGATAGACTTCGCGGGCGATAGACCAGTAGAGTTTTTCGACCTGGGCGCGGGTGATAAGATCCAACAAGCCGAGGCTGAATAAATCGAGCGATTCTTCTCGGATTTGCTGGGCGTCGTGCCAGGTCTCAATCAAGCGCGGATGATTCATTTCATCCCACAATTTATATAATTCCCTTACCAATTCGTGGGCGTCTTCCGGCAATTCTTCGTCGTCGCCCCATTCGGGCAAAGTAGTCGTTTCCAATACCTGAAATACCAGGACGGAATGATGCGCCGTCAGGGAACGTCCGGATTCGGTGATGATATTCGGTTGTGGAATATCATTTTTGACGCATACATCTACTAAGGTAGAAATGGAGTCGTTGACATATTCCTGAATGGAATAATTCATGCTGCTTTCGCTTCCGGACGAACGGGTGCCGTCGTAATCAACGCCCAAACCGCCGCCAATGTCCACAAATTCAACGGCATAACCTAAATTACGTAGTTGCACGTAAAATTGGGAGGCTTCACGCAACGCATTTTTAATGCGGCGAATCTTAGTCACCTGGCTACCGATATGGAAATGGATGAGTTTCAGGCAATCTTCCATTTTGTTCTTTTCCAGGAAGTCGAGGGCTTCCAGAAGTTCGCTGGATGAAAGACCGAATTTGCTGACATCTCCACCCGATTCTTCCCATTTACCGCTTCCGGCGCTGGCTAACTTGATGCGAATCCCGATATTAGGCTGTATTTTCATCTTTTTGGATAACTCGGCAATCAGCTTCAGTTCATTCAGTTTTTCGACCACGATGAATATCCTTTTACCCATTTTCTGAGCCAGCAGGGCCAACTGAATGTAATCTTCATCCTTGTATCCGTTGCAGATAATGAGGGAATCCGGACTGGCATTGATAGCCAATACGGCATGCAGCTCCGGTTTGGAACCGGCCTCCAATCCGATGTTGAATTTTTTGCCGTGGCTGACGATTTCTTCCACCACCTGGCGCATTTGGTTTACCTTGATGGGATAAATGATGAAATTCTGCGCCTTGTAGTTATATTCCTCAGCCGCTTGTTTAAAACAGTTGGAAATTTTCTCGATACGGTTGTCCAAAATGTCGGAAAAGCGCAATAGCACAGGCGCTTCCACATCGCGAAGCATCAATTCGTCCATCAAGTCCTTTAAATCAACCTGTACGTTTCCTTTTTTGGGAGTGACGGTAATGTGTCCTTTTTCGTTAATGGAGAAATAATCAAGACCCCAGCCATGAATGTTGTAAAGCTCGGCGGAATCCTCCACACGCCATTTTCTCATATCAATAGTGTATTTGTAAAATTGTTTATATACGGAATTTAGGTACGAAAGTAATAAATATATTTGTATTATTCATAAATCAGGTTCTTTTTTATGGTTTTACTCTTCATTGCCCCGACTTTTCTCATTTTTTGACCTGTTAAGTTATGAATTTTTATTGAATGAAACAGCAATGTTTTGACTAAAAACAATTACTTTTGCAAAAATACTTTATTAAATAAATTTTTATTACCATGGAAAAAAATATTTTCGAGCTGAGTACCGGGCAATTGAGAGAAATTGCAAAAGATTTGAGGACAAAGATTGAAACCGGTCTTCAAAAAGACGACACGGAAATTGCCTGTCTGCCTACGTATATCAATCCGGGAAAAGACTTTGAGGGAAAGGTACTTGCATTGGATTGGGGCGGCACGAATTTCAGGGCGGCCATCGTCGAATTTCCCAAAGGGGAAAAGCCGGTGACGCTGGAAAACCTGAAAAAACCCTTGTCGTGTGTTGAAACCAAAGGGTTTTCGCAGGAAGATTTATTCAACGAAATGGCGAGCCTGATTGGTCAATTGAAGAGTTTGGACAGCACGGTAACTCATATCGGTTATTGTTTTTCGTATCCGGCCAAATCCACCATCGAAGGAGACGCTATCCTGCTCGGATGGACCAAAGAAATTGATATTCCGGAAATGATAGATAAATTGGTAGGAGAACCTTTCCTTAAATACTTGAACAATTACAAAAGCATCCAGGAAAAAACCCAATTCCAAGCGATAAAAGTAGTCAATGATACGATTGCTTGCCTGTTTGCCGGTTTGGCAAAATCCGGTTACGACAGTTATATCGGCCTCATTGTCGGTACAGGTACCAATATGGCGGCGCTTGTCAACAAGAAAAACATTGAAAAATTAGATAAAAGATACGATGGCGGCGTATTCATCCCGGTCAATCTCGAATCGGGCAACTTGGTTCCGACACCCGACAGCAAACACCGGGGCGAATACATCACGGAAATAGACGAACGGGTGGATGCGCAATCCAATCAGCCGGGTAAACAACTCTTTGAAAAAGCCATTTCCGGAGGTTATTTGGGTAAAATATTTGAAAATACCTTTCCCAATGTTAAAATTGAACGGAAATTTGATGGCGAAAAGCTGACCAACCTGATGAATTATCCGGAAATATACAAGGAAAAATATGTGGATACCGCTCGTGAAATTTATATCCGGTCGGCTAAATTAGTGGCTGCTTCACTGGCCGGTCTGGTACTGGTTCTCACATCGTACAACGAAAAAGACAGCTCTTACGACAAATCAATCGGCAACATTTGTTTAGCTGCCGATGGAAGCCTTTTCTGGAGCGCCGATAAAAACGGAAAAGATTATAACCGGCTGGTTTCGGAAAGCCTGCATGAATTTTTAACGGAATTTGGTCTTGAACATATTCATGTTTATACCAGTCAGTTGGATGACGCCAATCTTATCGGGTCGGCTATTGCAGCCTTATCGTAACGTTTAAAACGTCATTTCGAGCAAAGCGAGAAATCTAATATGTTCCGTAGGGCCTACGGTTGATTATTAGATTTCTCGCTTTGCTCGAAATGACGTACAAAAAAGATTTAAACTCTTTTTTCTTTGATTCTTGCTTTTTTACCGGTAAGGTTGCGCAAATAATACAATTTAGCGCGGCGAACTTTACCGACTTTGTTCAGAACGATACTGTCGATGAACGGGGAATTCAACGGGAAAATACGTTCAACCCCAACGTTTTCCGACATTTTCCGGACGGTAAACCGTTTGGCATCGCCATGACCGGCAATTTTAATCACCACGCCGCGATACTGCTGAATACGTTCCTTGTTACCTTCTTTGATACGGTAAGCCACCGTAATGGTATCTCCACTCTTGAATTTGGGAAATGTTTGTTCTTTCGGATTAGCAAACGCTTGTTCTGCTGCTTTAATTAAATCCATGATTGTTAGCTTTTTATAGTTTTAATAACCAAACGCAACATACACGAGCCACACTTTTTCTCGCCAGAGGTTACATAAAGCGGGGACAAAAGTAATCATTTTTTATGAAACAAAAAAATATTTTTGTTGTTCATAAATATTTAGTATCTTTGCCCCGCTTTTAAAAATTCCGTGTGATGGGAGATTAGGAAGCGTATCTTAATTTTGAGTAACACAATCAATTAAAAAATGAAAACATTTCAATTAGAAGGCTCTAAAAGAGAGGGCACCGGCAAGAAAGCGGCAAAAGCCTACCGCAAAGAAGGATTAGTTCCTTGTGTTTTATATGGTAGCGAAGGAGTAACACACTTCACGGTAACCAAAGAAGGAATTCGGAAGTTGATTTACACACCCGAAATTCATATCGTGGACTTGACAATCGGCGGAAAAGCCAGTGTAGCTATCTTGAAAGAAACACAATATCATCCGGTTTCCGATGAATTGCTGCATGCTGATTTTCAACAAATTGCAGCCGACAAACCGGTAGTAATCGAAATTCCTGTGGTACTGGAAGGCTTGGCCGAAGGTGTAAAAGCAGGGGGTAAACTTTCGTTGGAAATACGGAAACTAAAAGTAAAAGGTCTTTACAAAAATTTCCCTGAAAAATTAGCAATCAATATCGAAAACCTTGGTTTAGGTAAAACCATCCAGGTAGGTAAACTTCATTTCGAAAATCTTGAAATATTGAATGCAAAAGACAACGTAGTAGCTGCAGTTAAATTGACTCGTGCTGCTCGTGGCGCTGCTGCTAAAGGTTGATGAAATATTTAATAACGGGGTTGGGTAATATCGGACCGGAATACGAGAATACCCGCCACAACATAGGGTTTAGGATATTGGACGCTTTGGCAAAGGCGTCCAATGTTGTTTTTGCAGACAAACGATACGGCGCTACGGCAGAGTTGAAATTGAAAAACAAACAATTACTCCTGCTGAAACCTTCCACTTTTATGAATCTGAGTGGAAATGCCGTCCGTTACTGGCTGCAAAAAGAAAATATTCCACTCGAAAACTTACTGGTGATCGTGGACGATCTGGCTTTGCCTTTCGGTATTTTGCGATTGAAACCCAAAGGAAGCGACGCTGGCCACAATGGATTGAAACACATTCAGGAAACGCTGGGCACCAATCACTACAACCGTTTGCGTTTCGGTCTCGGCAATGATTTTCCGACCGGCCGTCAGATTGATTTTGTACTGAGCGACTTCACTCCCGAAGAAAATAGTTTGTTGCCGGCCAGAATTGAAAAAGCCGTGGAAATCATCCGAAGTTTTTGCCTTGCCGGAGTAGAAATCACTATGAATCAATTCAATAATAAATGAACGAAGTACGGATAGACAAATGGATGTGGGCTACACGGATTTTCAAAACCCGGACCATTGCGCTGGAGGCTTGTAAGAAAAACCGGGTGGTAGTGAATGGCGTCGATGTCAAACCTTCCCGAATGGTCAAGGTGGGAGATATTATCCAAGTCCGGAAGCCGCCCGTCACCTATTCGTTCAAAGTATTGGATTTGACCGTCAACCGTGTAGGCGCCAAGTTAGTACCCAATTACTTGGAAAATATGACGCCTCCCGAACAATACGAAATCCTGGAACTGCAAAAAATCAATGGCTTTATTGACCGCGCCCACGGAACCGGCCGGCCGACTAAAAAGGAACGCCGGGATTTGGATAATTTTTCCGAACCGACTTTTGTGGATGACAGTTTCGATTTTGAGTTTGACTTTTAATTATTCGTGGTGATAAGGCTCGTTATTCAAAATCGTCATAGCACGATAGAGTTGTTCCACAAAAATCAACCGGATCAATTGATGCGAGAAAGTCATTTTAGATAAGGCAATTTTTTCCTGGGCGGTTTCATACACTTTTTTAGAAAAGCCATAAGGGCCTCCAATGACAAAAACCAAGCGCTTGGGGACGGTATGCGTCTTTTTTTCCAAGTATTCCGAAAATTGCAGCGAAGTAAATTCTTTTCCGTGTTCATCCAACAGCACTACATAATCTCCCGGCTGAACCGATTTCAGAATCAATTCTCCTTCTTTTTCCTTCTGTTGCTCGAAAGAAAGGTTTTTCATATTCTTGTTATCGGGAATCACTTCCAAATCCAATGGGATATAGTGTTTCTGCCGGCCGCAAAATTCAGCCACGCCTTTTTCTACAAAATCCTGGTTGGTTTTACCTACCACAAGCAATTGAATTTTCATCTCATTGACACTTCTTTGAATGCGTAACAACGTTCTTCGCCTTTATCCGTTTCCAACAGCAGGAACCCATCTTCGGCCACCGATTTTATCCGGGCTTTGAATCTTCCGGTTTTGTCTTCATACCAATGAAAACCGGATTTGCGATACAAAAAATCATGGTATGTTTGTGAAATAACTTTGGTTTCACCGGCTTTCAATTTTTCATACCAATACAAAATCCGTTCGACCATTTTTTCCGTCAATTCGTCCACATTCATATCCACACCCAGCAGTTGTTTCAACGAAACCGGATTGGGTGCATTGCTTGTAAAAACTTCCTGATTGACATTCAATCCGATACCGATAACAGACCGGGAAAATTGCTGTCCCATTAATTCGTTTTCAATCAAAATGCCTGCAATCTTCCGGTCTTCCACGTAAATATCGTTGGGCCATTTGACCGTCACATTTTTCAGATAAAAATCCAATGTTTCTTTCACTCCCAAAGCTACTGTTTCGGAAAGCAGGAAATGCTGTTTCGGAAGTAAAAAAGTCGGATGCAAAAGGATGCTGCACGTAATATTTTTCCCCGGTTCGGATTCCCAGTAATTGCCCGCTTGTCCGCGACCGGCTGTTTGAGTTCCGGCAAGCGCCACCGTTCCTTCTTCTAAGACTTGTTTTCCGGCTAATTCCTTCAGGAAAAGATTGGTAGAAGTCGTTGTTTCAATCTTGATAATATTCATCCCGGATTCGTTTAGGCAGTTTTTTCAGCACTTCATCAATGGAATGGCGAATCCAAGATTTTACCTCTTCATCGTCCATTTGCCGGTTCAGGAAAATGGTGTTCCAATATTTTTTGTTAAAATGGTAAGCCGGTGTAACGCAGGAATACTGTTCGCGCAATTCGACGGCTTTTTCCGGGTCGCATTTCAGTGCAATCTGCAATTCTTCTTCATCCAAAGGAATGAGTGCAAACATTTTACCGCACACTTTCAGTACAAGCGACACTTCATCAAAAGGGAAGGACTCGGTGGTTCCTTTCAACGAAATACAATATTCGTGGAGTTCTTCAATATTCATTCCTTGAATAATTTCCCGTCCGCTTTCAATTCATTGACAATACTATCCAAAATACCATTGATAAAATTACTGCTTTTGGGCGTGCTGTAATACCGGGCCAAATCGATATATTCATTCAACGTGACGCTAATGGGGATGGACGGAAAGTTTTTGATTTCCGAAAGCGCTATCTGCATGATGTACAAGTCAATCAAGGCGATGCGTTCCAAATCCCAGTTTTTGATCTGATTATCAATTAATACGGCATTCTCGTCATGCTCCAAAATCGCCCGGTGAAGCAATTGAATCGCAAACCGGCGGTCTTCATCCTCTTTGAACATCGGGAGCAATTCCTGCAACGGTCCTCTTGCCGATTCAAACCGCTTGATGGTTTTCATCACAAACGTACCGATAATTCCGGAATCGCTGTCCCAGTAAATATTTTTTTCTTCCAGGATATCGGAAAGTTCTTCACTTTCCAAAATGATATTCCGGAAAACTTTTTTCCAAAATTCCCGGTCCGACTCATACGTATTCGGCGACCGGAGATATTCCGCATAGATATCCGATTCCTGGATTTTATTCAATAAATTGCGAATAAATCCGGCATCTTCCTCATTCCACAACGTGCCGCATCTATTGGAAAACTTCCGGAGCGTTTCATTGTTCCGCAACTGTTCAGCAAACCGGTTTTCAATAAAACGGAGATTCGGATTGCGTTCCTGCGCCGTAGGCAGATACTTGTATTTCACCGTATCCAATCTTTTTTGTTCGGCATCTGTAAGGACAAGAATCAAGAGGAGAAGGTAATGGTATAAGTCGTATGACTTTTGTAAACTACGCATTAATTCATTTTCAGCCCTACTTAAATCGTTACTGCCTGTTTGATAGTATGCATAAACTATCTGGAGCACTTTGGCGCGGATAATAATACGATTAATCATTTCAAAGTTATTATTTCAAAAGCATATCTTGTTTTCGGGTGTAAAGATAATAGTTTTCCTTCAATTTTGTACATAAATAACAAAATATTCCTTATCTGTTAATTTTAATAAACAAAAAGCTTGTTTATTAAAATAATTATATCCAAATTTGTACTTTGAACGCTGTTTTAACACTATTAATATCTCATACATGGAAATAAGGCATAACTCAAAAAATGAGGGAGGGGAAACCCGTGAGAACGACATTATTTTTTCAAAGACGATCAACGCAGGCAAACGCATTTATTATCTGGACGTTAAGCAAAACCGGAAAGGTGAATTGTTTCTGGTTGTTACCGAGAGCAAAAAAATTGTAAAAGAAGAAGAATTTAATGCTTTCCATTTCGAAAAGCATAAAATTTTCTTGTACAAAGAGGATTTTGACAAGTTCGCGGATGCGATGACAGAAGCTATTTCTTATATCAAAGAAAATAATACGGTCGATTTCGTTCCTCGTAAAGAAGAACCCGAAGTCGCGATTGATCCTATTTTTAATATCAAGATTGATTTTTGACCGGCCGCTTCGGAAACCAGCCTTTTTCAACACGCTTTTTTTGGGAAAAAAGTTCACCGATGCCCCATAAAGCAGAAAAAGCGGTCACTCCACACAAAGCAGACAAGATCACATTGTGAATGAAGAACGTGCCTGCAATTCCGGATATTCCCATTAAAAGGAATACCCACCAGCATTTTGTGCCGAAATAATATTCGCCCTTGATAACTAAAGGATGGAATAAGCCGATAATCAAAAAAGTGCTTAATCCGATAACGATTCCTGTAAGATTGTAATTTTCAATAAATTGCATCATAATATATTGGTAAAAAATTGAATGACTTTTTCGCTGTATTTTTTGGAAATGGGAATGTCCGGAACATCTTTCAGACCGAATTCTACATAAATCCCGTCTTTCTGCCGGCGTATCACATTGATTTGTTCAAAGTTAACCATATAAGAGCGATGGCAGCGAAGCACATTGGTTTCTGCCAATTGCTCTTCCATAGCTTTCATGGAGTTGCGGAGCATGAAACGGGTCAAAGCGCCTTTGTTGAGGTACCGGATATTTACATAATTGTCCGCAGATTCGATATAAAGCAGGTTATTCCGGTTGACCGAAAGCCGCAACTCATTTTTTTCATCGTAAAAAGAATAGGCTTTCTGAGGGGTTATCGTTTCCGGCTGAACGTTTTCCTCTATCAGCTCCAACCGGCGCTTGTTTTCCCGGTAAATAAGATACAAATGGATAATCGCATAAGGCAAAAGCAAGACCAAGGCCGTATTGATAGCCGATTCCCTGAAAACATCCAAATATTCGCGCGCCGGATTCAAATAAATGGTATAAATCGTATAAAAAAGCGCCATGAAAAAGATTTCCAGCACAATCCAAAGGGCGTAACTGCCGATGGTAATGGCTTTTTTCTTTCCCACCTGATACATAATAATCCGGCTGATAACCACGACCAGTACGCCTGTCAGAATGACTAAGCTGGAAAAAACAAAAAACTTGAAATCGGAAACGTGGTACCTGCTTTCAAAATTGAACGGTTTATACAAATTGATAAATACCAATGCAAAAAAAGCAGTGGACAGAATCAGATAAACAATATTTTGCCGGTTATAAAGATAACCCGGAACTTTTTGACTCCCCATTTTCTTCAATTTCCATACAAAGATAGTAATATAATTGAAAGTGGAAAATGGAAAGTGGAAAATGGGCAGGGCAAACCTTAATTTTTGTAACTACTGAAATGGCAACGGGGCTGACCCCAAAGCGGTTACTACCCCATTAAATACTAATTTAGCGGGGACTGAGTAGTTGCCAAAAAGCGCATTTTGCGTTAAATTTTGGTAATTCCTTGGTTTATATAAAAAAAGTTATTACTTTTGTCAATTAATTAAACGATAAAAAGATATTAATACGAAATAGATACTATTTTATAAG
>JAISKT010000006.1 GCA_031261295.1 Candidatus Symbiothrix sp.
TTGGAATTTGGATACTAATCGAACATGAAAGAAAAAAAGACAGGTTTGTATCATCCGGACTATGAGCACGATGCTTGCGGAGTCGGATTATTAGTGGATATACATGGGAACAAATCCCATGATATTGTAGAAAAAGGCTTACAAGTGCTGGAACACATGCTCCACCGCGGAGCCGAAAGCGCCGACAATAAAACCGGCGATGGTGCGGGAATTACGTTGCAGATTCCCCACGAATTTATTCTATTACAGGGAATTCCCGTTCCGGAAAAGGGAAAATACGGTACCGGTTTGGTTTTCCTCCCGAAAGATAATGACCAGGCATCCCTGTGCATGGAAGTTTTGCAAAACATCATCGAACAGGAAGGTCTGAAGATGCTGGCTACCCGCGATGTCCCGGTCAACAGTGATATTTTGGGAGAAATCTCGCAAGCGAATGAACCGGTTATCAAACAAATATTCGTGGTGGGAGAAGATCGCCCGGACGTTTTGGAACGCAAATTATACATCGCCCGGAAGAAAATGGAAAAGAAAATCCACAAATCTTCTTTGGACGATAAACGGAGTTTTTATATCGTAAGCCTTTCCACCCAACGGATTGTGTATAAAGGAATGCTTACTTCCACGCAATTACGAGATTATTTTCCGGATTTGACGAATCCCTATTTCACCAGCGGCCTCGCTCTGGTGCATTCCCGCTTCAGTACCAATACGTTCCCCTCGTGGGATTTGGCGCAGCCGTTCCGTTTATTGGGACACAACGGCGAAATCAATACCATTCGCGGCAACCGTTACTGGATGGAAGCCCGCGAAAGTGTTTTGCCCGTTCCCGAACTGGGAAAACCGGAAGATATTTTCCCGATTGTCCAACCGGGAATGTCCGATAGCGCTTCGTTAGATAATGTGTTGGAATTTTTGGTGATGGCTGGATTTTCCCTTCCCCACGCCTTGTCGATGTTGGTGCCGGAAAGTTGGAACAGCAAAAACCCGATTTCCGATGAATTGAAAGCGTTTTACGAATACCAGAGTATTATCATGGAACCCTGGGACGGTCCGGCGACGCTTTTGTTTACCGATGGCCGTTATGCAGGGGGAATGTTAGACCGGAACGGACTTCGCCCCGCGCGTTACCTGATTACCCGGAACGATATTATGGTAGTGGCTTCCGAAGCGGGCGTATTGCCTTTTGAAGCGGTGGAAATAAAGGAAAAAGGCCGTTTGCAACCGGGAAAAATGTTGCTGGTGGACACCTTGGATGGGAAAGTGCATTACGATCCCGAATTGAAAGAAGAATTGGCCAATGCGCATCCGTACCGGGACTGGTTGGATAAAAACCGGATTACCTTAGAGAAAATTTCTTCGGGACGGACCGTCAAATACGGAGTGGAAAACTTGGCTGCTCACTTGAAAGCCTTTGGTTATAACAAAGAAGATATAGATAAAATCATTGTGCCGATGGCTACCGAAGGGAAAGAGCCGATCGGTTCGATGGGAAATGACACGCCTTTGGCGGTCTTTTCGGACAAACCGCAACGCTTGTTCAACTATTTCAGGCAATTATTCGCGCAGGTGACCAACCCGCCGATCGACCCCATCCGGGAAGAATTGGTGATGTCCCTCTCCTTATATATTGGTTGCCAGGAAGGCAATCTGCTGATTCCGACTCCGGAATTGTGTAAAATGGTAAAACTGCAAAGTCCCGTAATCAATAATATTGATTTGGATATCCTGACTCACTTGGGTTACAAAGGTTTCAAATCGTTGACTTTGCCGATGGTATTTAAAGTAACGGAAGAAAAAAATGCCGCCCGGTCTTTGTCGAATGCGTTGACCAATCTTTGTCAGCAAGCGGAAAAAGCGGTGGACGACGGTTATCATTACGTTATTTTGAGCGACCGGGAAGTAAACAGGGAAAAGGTGGCGATACCTTCCTTATTGGCGGTTTCGGCGGTGCATCATCATTTGATTGCCCGGCGCAAACGGATGCAGATCGCCATTGTGGTAGAAACGGCTGAAACACGGGAAGTGAATCATTTTGCACTCTTGTGCGGTTTTGGAGCCACGGCTGTAAATCCCTACATGGTATTTGCCGTTTTGGACGAAAAAGTGAAAACGCACGAAATACAGTTGGATTATCATACGGCGGAAAAAAATTATATCAAATCCATCAACAAAGGTTTGTTGAAAGTGCTTTCCAAAATGGGTATTTCCACCTTGCGTTCGTACCGCGGCGCCCAGATTTTCGAAGCCGTGGGAATCAGTCAGCGAGTGCTCGATTCGTATTTTGAAGGCATGAAATCGCGCATCGAAGGGATTGACTTGACGGACATTGCCCGCGATGCTTTGATTGCCCATTGGGATGCTTTCAAAGAACAGGGAGTCATCGACTTGAAGTTGTCTGCCGCTTATCAGTTAGACCATACGGGCGTTTATACTTTCCGCAAAGGCGGGGAATACCACGCTTGGAATCCGGAAACGATTTCCAAACTGCAAATAGCCACAAGGACAGGAGATTACAATAAATTCAAAGAATATACGGATATTGTTGACAATAAATTGCAACCGGTGTTTATCCGCGATTTCATGACGTATCAGCGAAATCCGATCGACATTTCCGAAGTGGAACCGGTTTCGGAAATCACCAAACGGTTTGTTACGGGCGCCATGTCTTTCGGTTCGATCAGCAAGGAGGCGCACGAATCCATCGCCATTGCCTTGAATATCCTGAATGGGAAAAGCAATACCGGTGAAGGTGGTGAAGATTCCGCCCGTTTCAAAATCGGGGAAGACGGATTGAATCGCCGTTCGGCCATCAAGCAAATTGCTTCCGGCCGTTTCGGGGTGACTGCCGAATACTTGGTTAATGCCGACGAATTGCAAATCAAAGTGGCGCAAGGCGCTAAACCGGGTGAAGGCGGGCAGCTTCCGGGATTCAAAGTGAATCAGATTATAGCCAAAACCCGCCATTCCATTCCGGGAATTACCTTGATTTCGCCGCCCCCGCATCACGATATTTATTCCATTGAAGACTTGGCCCAATTGATTTTCGATTTGAAAAATGTCAATCCCCGGGCGCGTATTTCCGTAAAATTGGTGTCCGAAAGTGGGGTAGGGACGATTGCCGCCGGCGTGGCCAAAGCCAAGGCCGATATGATCGTTATCAGCGGTTCCGACGGCGGGACAGGCGCCAGTCCAATCAGTTCCATCAAACATGCCGGCATTTCCTGGGAATTGGGATTGTCGGAAACACAGCAGACATTGGTACTCAACAACCTCCGCAGCTTTGTTCGTTTACAGGCTGACGGACAGTTGAAAACCGGAAAAGATATTATCATTGCCACCCTGTTGGGCGCGGAAGAATACGGTTTTGCCACCAGCGCCCTGATTGTATTGGGTTGTGTGATGATGCGCAAATGCCATTTGAATACTTGTCCCGTGGGCGTTGCTACGCAAGATGAAAAACTGAGGGCGCGATTCAAGGGAAAATATGAGTATCTGATTCATTATTTCACGTTCCTGGCCGAGGAAGTTCGCGAACATCTGGCGCAGATGGGTTACCGGAGTTTAGACGAAATAGTCGGGCGTTCGGATTTAATTCAAATCAAATCTTTGGATTCCAATCCGAAAGTGAAGAAAGTAGATTTTTCCAAAGTCATCCAGTTTTTGGGTGCAGGGTGCACGGTACAAGGTGCACGAAAAGGAGAGTCCGAAACCGTGCACCGTGCACCGTGCACCAAGTACCCCAATATCCGTTGCACGAAAACGCAGGATCACAAGATCGACCACATATTAGACCGGGAAATCATTCGTAAAACGAAACCGGCGATTGAAAAATCGCTTCCGGTGGAAATGAATGTGAGTATTGGCAATACCGACCGGGCTGTCGGGGCAATGCTTTCGGGCGAAATAGCCAAACGCTACGGCAATGCCGGTTTGCAGGAAAATACCATTACCGTGAGCTTCAAAGGTTCGGCGGGACAAAGTTTCGGCGCTTTCCTGGCGGCAGGTATTTCGTTCAACCTGGAAGGCGAAGCCAACGATTACTTAGGCAAAGGGTTATCGGGCGGACGAATTGTTTTGGTACCTCCCAAAACGGCCGTTTTTGCTCCGGAAGATAACATTATCGGCGGCAATACCTTATTATATGGTGCAACTGCGGGCGAAGTGTATATCAACGGACAGGTAGGCGAACGTTTTTGTGTGCGCAATTCCGGCGCCATTGCGATAGTGGAAGGCGCCGGCGACCATTGTTGTGAGTACATGACCGGCGGACGGACAGTTGTCCTGGGGCCGACCGGCAAGAACTTTGCGGCAGGTATGAGCGGAGGTTTGGCTTATGTTTTGGATTTGAAAGGAAATTTTGATTACTTTTGCAACATGGAAATGGTGGAATTGACATTGGTTGAGGACAAATCCGATAGTTTGGAACTCTATCGCTTGATCGGCAAGCATTTTCATTATACTCAAAGTCCTCTATCCAAACGAATTCTGGATAATTGGGACGAATATTTGAAGCATTTCATCAAAGTCACTCCGATTGAATACAAAAAAGTATTGCATGAAGAAAAAATGGCGGCGATCAACAAGAAAATAGAAATGGTAGAATCCGATTATTAACTAAAAACTAAGAACTAAAAACTAAAAGTTGGCTGACGCTTGTTACCGCGCTTCGCGCAACTTTTAGTTCTTAGTTTTTAGTTTTTAACTCTCAAATTATGGGAAACGCAAAAGCATTTTTAACGATAAATAGAAAAGAAGCAGGATACAGGCCCGTAGTGGATCGTGTCGCTGACTTCGGAGAAGTGGAACAAACACTCAATTCGGAAGACCGGATGCTACAGGCATCCCGTTGTATGGAATGTGGAGTGCCGTTCTGTCATTGGGCCTGCCCGTTGGGCAATGTTATTCCCGAATGGCAGGATTTGTTATACAAAGGGAAATGGTTTGAGGCTTACAATCTGCTGATAAAAACCAACAACTTTCCGGAATTTACCGGGCGGATTTGTCCCGCTTTGTGTGAAAAAAGTTGCGTGTTGAATTTGGAACACCAACCGTTGACCGTTCGTGAAAACGAAGTGGCTATTGCGGAACATGCCTTTTTGGAAGGATACGTAAAACCCAATCCACCTCAGAAACGGACCGGGAAAAAGGTAGCCGTTGTCGGTTCAGGCCCCGCCGGTTTGGCGGCTGCGGATATGCTTAACCGCAAAGGACATACGGTGACCGTTTATGAAAAAGATGAATATATCGGCGGATTGCTGCGTTTGGGCATTCCGGATTTTAAGTTGAATAAAGAAATCATCGAACGCCGGCTGGATATTTTGAAAGCGGAAGGCATTCAATTTGAAACGAATGTGGAAGTCGGGAAAGATATTCCGGCAGAAAAATTGCTGTCCAAGTTTGATGCCGTTTGCCTGACCATCGGCGCAGGTGTTCCGCGGGATTTACCGGTGGAAGGACGGGAATTGAAAGGCGTTTATTTTGCCTTGGATTTGCTGAAACAGCAAAACCGGATGGTCAGCGGACAGACCATTCCGTCCGCCCAACAAATTTCCGCTAAAGGAAAAAAAGTGTTGGTGATTGGTGGAGGCGATACGGGTTCGGATTGTGTAGGAACATCCATCCGTCAAAAAGCGGCAAAAGTAACGCAAATCGAGATTTTGCCGGCTCCGCCCGAAGGAAGCAATCCTGCAACACCCTGGCCGGCTTATCCGAATATTCTAAAAACCTCCTCTTCCCATTTGGAAGGTTGCGAACGCCGTTGGTCGTTGGCTACCAAGCGGTTTATCGGAAACAAAGGAAAAGTAACCGGCGTGGAAGTACAGACTGTAGAATGGACACAATCGCCTGAAGGCAAATTCACGATGAAAGAGGTGGGCGAACCGGAAATTATCCCGGCCGATTTGGTGCTGTTGTCTATGGGTTTCACCCAGCCCGTCCATGAAGGATTATTGGACGATTTGGGTGTGAAATACGATGCCCGGGGCAATGTAGCTGCTGTTCAACCGAACGAATCATCGGTGGAAAAAGTCTTCGTTGCCGGAGATGTCACCAGCGGTGCGAGTCTGGTCGTGCGGGCCATCGCTTCCGGAAGAGAAGCCGCCAAAGCGATTGCGGCCTGTTTGAATTAAATATTATTATAAACAATAGAAATAAAAGACAATGAAAACGAAAAAACTATTTATTCTTGGAGCGATGATGTTTGCCTTATTAGTGATGTTCAGCAGTTGTGAAAGAGATGTGACGGATATTTATCATTATCGCATCGATTATGAAATAGGAAATGATCAGGGTAAAGCGATCGTTTTCGAATATATAGCTGCACAAGGCATTTTCACAGGTGATAGAGCGTTTACTTCCGAAAGGACCCATGACAATGACAACGAAGCCTTAGATGTGTTTGATGAAAATGTGGCGAAGATTAAGCGCTCTGAATTGGGAGCATTGCTGGATAAAAGAAGTGGACTATATAGAACAGACGTAATATTCTTTTATGATGTCTATACCGGCACTGCCGAAAATCCTGTAATGATTGCTAGTAAAGAATTTGCGTTTGACTGATAACGAGTAAGCAAATAGAAAAAAGAACAGAATATGTGCAGTATAGTAGGTATATTTGAAATCCAACAGAGTATAGATACCTTGCGCCCGCAAGCCTTGAAGATGTCTAAGCGGCTTCGTCACCGGGGGCCGGACTGGTCGGGAATTTATTGCGGAGAAAAAGCCATTTTGGCTCACGAACGGTTGGCGATAGTCGATCCGCAATCGGGGCGGCAACCCTTGTATTCGCCCGATGGCAAAGTTATCCTGGCCGTAAATGGCGAGATTTATAATCATCAGGAGATACGGGACCGTCAGGCAGGTACGTACGAATTTAAAACCAAATCCGATTGCGAAGTAATCCTGTCCTTGTACAAGGAAAAAGGCGTAAACTTTTTGGAAGACCTGAACGGTATCTTTGCATTCGCTTTATACGATGAAGAAAAAGACGCATACCTCATTGCCCGCGACCATATCGGAATCATTCCGTTGTATATGGGTTGGGACAAAGACGGCGCTTTCTATGTGGCTTCCGAATTGAAAGCCTTGGAAGGCTATTGCGAAAAAATAGAAAGTTTTCCTCCGGGACATTATTTATATTCGGTGCATGGTGAAAAAGGGTGCACGGTGCATGGTAATGAACAGCCTGAGCTTGTGAGATGGTATAAAAGGGATTGGATGGATTATGAAAATGTAAAGGATAATCCTTCGGTTGATGATACAGAAAATCGTGCACCGGATACCGTGCACCGTGCACCCATTGCTTCGCTTCGTGAAGCTTTAGAGGCTGCGGTGAAACGGCAATTGATGACAGACGTGCCTTACGGGGTGCTTCTTTCCGGCGGTTTGGATTCGTCCATTGTTTCGGCGGTTGCTAAAAAATACGCTTCCCGGCGGATTGAGGGTGACGGAACCGAAAAGGCCTGGTGGCCCCGTTTGCACTCGTTTGCAGTGGGATTGGAAGGTTCGCCGGACTTGGCGGCAGCCCGGAAAGTGGCCGACCATATCGGAACCGTTCATCACGAAGTACACTTTACCATTCAGGAAGGCTTGGATGCGATTCGCGATGTCATTTATCATATTGAAACGTATGATGTGACAACCATTCGCGCTTCTACTCCCATGTATCTGCTGGCGCGGGTAATCCGGTCGATGGGTATCAAGATGGTGCTTTCGGGAGAAGGCGCTGACGAGATATTCGGCGGTTATCTGTATTTCCATAAAGCGCCGGATGCGAAAGCCTTACACGAAGAAACGGTACGCAAATTAGACAAGTTGCATTTGTATGATTGCTTGCGGGCCAACAAATCATTGGCAGCCTGGGGCGTAGAAGGACGTGTTCCGTTCTTGGATAAAGAATTTATGGACGTGGCGATGCGCCTGAATCCCGCCGACAAGTTAAGCGGACTGAAAGGCCGGATCGAAAAATGGATTCTCCGTAAAGCATTTGAAGATATGCTTCCCGAAAGTGTGGCCTGGCGTCAGAAAGAACAATTTTCCGATGGGGTAGGGTATAGCTGGATCGATACATTGAAGCAAATCGCTTCATCGCAGGTGAGCGACGAACAATTTGCCCAAGCAGCCGAACGCTTTCCGATTAATCCGCCGATGTCTAAAGAAGAATATCATTACCGAACACTGTTTGAAGAACACTTCCCATCCGATGCGGCGGCCCAAACGGTACCTTCGGTTCCGAGTATTGCCTGCAGTACGCCCATTGCCCTCGAATGGGATGCCGCATTCAAGAATGCGGTTGATCCATCCGGCAGAGCGGTGAAAGCGGTACATAATGAAGCGTATTAAAAAAAACATTACCGTACCCCAGGCGTGGGGTACGGGTGTGCTACGTCCCCGCAACAGCACATTTATTTATTTGCTCTTTAGTAAAGCTAAAAATTACTTTTGCCAATCTAAATACTTCTGTTGAATAAAGTTTTGGTTGCTCATTTTCAACCTCAAAATTTGTTTCAGAATTTATGATAGCTTGTTGAATTTCAATTGGCATTTTTCTATTGTCAAATCCTCCTTGTACCTTGTTGTTCATAAATTTTTTAAAAGAACTGAATATTGCAACTTCTGTTTTATCCGGTTTCTTATCGAAAAAATGATAAAATTGCCAAATTTCAAAGCAAGGATTACTTTGCGCTACAGCCCAACCATTGTATTCTGTATTTTTTGATTTACAATAAGACTTCAAATTTTCAATTTTCTTCCCTTCATTCCATCTATCTGTATCTATTACAAACCAAATCTCGTCTTTTTGTTCAATAGAAATAGTCCCTTGTGGCTTAATAACATCATTCCCGTTAAAAAATAGTTCGGCATTTACCTTTAATTTCTTAGGATCAGATTTTCCGTTTTCATTTGGGATGGGGATAATATCAATGTTTGAAACAAACCCTTTAAAATAGATAAAGTAACCTATTTCAGTTCTTTCTCCTTCGCAAAATATATAAATTTTTTTTGCATCCTTGAAAGGTTTAACTTTCTCATATATTTTATTTCTGCACAAGTAACTCATGTTATTCCCAGTTTAAGTCTTTTAGATTTGATAAAAATGGAATTCCTCCATACCGGCCATTCAAATAACCGTTTTCAATATCGATCGTATTATGAATTTTAAAATCACTTAACGAATAAAGTTTTGAAGCTCCATCTATGTCTTTTTGAGCAAACCAAATTTCATCGGGTCGCAATATCTCTTGATCTAACAAATTGGATTCATGAGTTGTAAAGATAAGTTGCCCCTTCACATTTTCATCTAAAGACAATTTTTTTATAATTTCTTTAATTGTAATCGGATGAATACTCCTTTCTATTTCATCAATCAGATATACTCTATTCGCATCGATTACGCCTTCTAAGGCTGGAATATAATCAATTAATCGTCTTGTTCCATCTGATTCTTCTCCTAAAGTAAATGGTACCTTATTCCCTTCATTGTTTATATGATTTGTTACCAATCTTTTTGTAATAACTTCACCATCTTCTATAGTAAAACAAACTTCGTCACCCGTTTCTTGATTATTAAAAACAGAAATGGCATTTGGTTCATTTTTTAAGTCATCAGTAATTTCTTTTAGAACTTTTATATCATTTTTACTCACAAACTCTTCTGCTTTTTTCTTTTCAATTTCGATTTTAGAAATACCTGTATTCAGACTCGGAATTAATTTGTTTGCAAATTCTTTTATTTTTACATCTATATCCAATATATGAGCAATTCCGCCCGGTTTTGCTTCTGGTGATATAATAACGAGCATGGTATCAAACCAATCATAAACATTTTTTACATCCCTAAATTCGTCAGGATATTTTTTACTTAAAAAAGTTAGTAATAACTCTTTTTGAGAAATTAACTTTTCCTCTAATACCTCTACAAATAGTTTGTTTTTTTTGTCGTTGTCATATCCTTCAAAAAACTGAATTTTCTGAATGCCGTTTTCCACAACTCTTTCAAAAACCAAAATATCATTTTTTTTATGACTTTCTGCGAGATATTCATGTAAAATCACATTCTCATCAAACGTAATCGTATAGTAATAAACTTTTGAATTAAAATAAAATTCAATAGCTAACGAAATAGGAATATTGCTGCTTTCTTTATCAAGTTTGAATTTTAAGTTATTGGCACCATTAACTATCTTACCTTTTTCAACAAATGAATCTAAAAGAGTTATTGCCTTGATAAGATTTGATTTACCTGCACCATTAGCTCCATATATAGCACTAAATCGCAAAAAATCAAACTCTCCTATATTAATTTTATGGTGTGAAAGTCTCTGAGTTTTATTTGGGAGCAAATTGAATTCTGTTTCTTCTTTAAAAGAAAAAATGTTTTTTGCAACAAATCTAATTATCATAACAATATATTTTTTAACGTGAAAAAATCACGCAAATATAATGATTTATTATTGATTGTGTACTATTTCTACAAAAATGAATTACAAATTCGTTATTTTTTCACGGTTATTATCCTCTTGCCATGTGATGTTGCAGACCGGGCAAACGCATCTTAATTTTTGTAACTACTGAAATGGCAATGGGGCTGACCCCAAAGCGGTTACTACCCCATTAAATACTAATTTAGTGGGAGCTGAATAGTTGCCCAAAGCGCATTTTGCGTTAAATTTTGGTAATTCCTTGGTTTATATAAAAAAAGTTATTACTTTTGTCAATTAATTAAACGATAAAAAGATATTAATACGAAATAGATACTATTTTATAAG
>JAISKT010000008.1 GCA_031261295.1 Candidatus Symbiothrix sp.
GATAAGGAATTGCTTTATAAAGCGAATTTTCATTGCCGGACGGCCCTCCGGATTTTGAAACCCATTGCCTCATTTAAGGCGAAAAATCCCGATGAAGTCTATGAAAAAGTGAAGGAAATGGATTGGAAAAAATACATTCCGGAGAAGAAAACTTTTGCGATTGACGCCGTGATTCATTCGGAAGTCTTCACGCATTCCAAGTTTGTGGCCTACCGCGTAAAAGACGCCATTGTCGATTGGTTTTCAGAAAAAGAATTGCCGCGTCCTTCCGTTCGGATAAATAATCCCGATTTGCAATTGCACGTTCATATTTCGCATACCGACTGTACGATATCGTTGGACAGTTCGGGCGAATCGTTGCACAAGCGAGGTTACCGGATAGAAGAAACAGAAGCGCCTTTGAACGAAGTATTGGCCGCCGGAATGATTATGAAAACCGGTTGGAAAGGCGGAAGCAATTTTATCGACCCGATGTGCGGTTCGGGCACCTTGTTGATTGAAGCCGTTTTGATTGCTTTGAATATTGCGCCGGGCGTTTTCCGCGACAAATATGCTTTTGAAAAATGGGACGATTTTGATGCGGATTTGTTTGAGCGGATCAGTACGGACGATTCGTATGAAAAAGAATTCAAATTCAAGGCGTACGGTTCGGATATTTCGCCGAAAGCCATCAACGCCGCTACCAAGAATGTAAAAAATGCCGGACTTTCCAAATACATCGAATTGCAAGTATTGCCTTTCCAGGAGATGGTTGAAGCGCCGGGGCCGGGAATTTTAATCACCAATCCACCTTACGGCGAACGCTTGAATCCCCGCGATCTGATGCAGATATATGCTGTGATCGGCGAACGGTTGAAACATGTTTTTACCGGTTACGATGCCTGGATTATTTCTTCCAGTCCGGAAGGATTCGAGAAAATAGGGTTGAAACCGACTTCCAGGTGTAAACTGATGAATGGGGCTTTGGATTGCGAATATCGTCAATATCAAATTTTTAGCGGAAAACATAAAGAGTTCAAACAAAGATAAATATGAATATTTTATTAGTAGGATCGGGTGGAAGGGAGCATGCTTTGGCTTGGAAAATAAAGCAAAGTCCCAAAGTAAACCAACTGTATATTGCCCCGGGCAATGCCGGAACAACGGAAGTCGGCACGAATATCCCTGTTGCGGCGACCGATTTTGAAGCCTTGAAAAAATTTGTGTTGGAAAAGGCGGTTGATTTAGTGGTGGTGGGTCCGGAAGATCCGTTGGTAAAAGGCATTTACGATTTCTTTCAAAAAGACGAAGAATTGAAGCATATTCCGGTGATTGGGCCGTCTCAAGAGGGCGCGCAATTGGAAGGCAGCAAGGAGTTTGCCAAGGCATTTATGATGCGCCATGCCATTCCGACTGCCAAATATTTCAGTGTAACCAAAGCGAATTTTCCCGATGGAATCGCGTTTCTTCAAACGATGAACGCACCTTATGTCCTGAAAGCCGACTGACTGGCTGCCGGTAAAGGCGTGTTGATTATTGACAATTGGGAAGAAGCCGTAAAAGAATTAAACGCCATGTTGGACGGCAGTTTTGGAAAAGCCGGCGAAAAAGTGGTGATTGAAGAATTCCTTTCGGGAATTGAATGTTCGGTGTTTGTAATGACCGATGGAACACATTACAAGATTCTTCCCGAAGCCAAAGATTATAAGCGGATTGGAGAAGGAGATACCGGTTTGAATACCGGCGGAATGGGCGCAGTCAGTCCGGTTTCTTTTGCCGATGCGGAGTTTATGAAAAAAGTGGAAGAACGGATTGTTATCCCGACAGTGGAAGGATTGAAAAAAGAAGGAATTGATTATAAAGGATTTATTTTTATCGGTCTGATAAAAGTGAACGGCGAGCCGATGGTGATTGAATACAATTGCCGCATGGGCGACCCGGAAACGGAAGTGGTGATGCTTCGGATCCAATCGGATTTCGTTGATTTATTGGAAGGAATTGCAGACGGAAACTTGTCGGAAAAAGAATTGGTTTTCGATGACCGGAGCGCCGTAACGGTCATGTTGGTTTCGGGCGGCTATCCGGGCGATTATGTAAAAGGAAAGAAAATCAGCGGATTAGATAAGGTCAAAAACAGTATCCTGTTTCACGCGGGAACTACCGGAAAAGAAGGAACGGTTGTGACCAATGGCGGTCGCGTCATTGCGGTCAGTTCTTACGGGAAAAATAAGGAAGAAGCGTTGAAACAATCTTTTGAAAATGCAAAAAGGATTGATTTTGAGGGGAAATATTACCGGAGAGACATCGGATTTGATATTTAAAAATAAATGGGGCATTGATGAACATACGAAAGATACATAAAAGTTTGGTTTCAGATCGTTTTCCATTGATTCTCTCCATCGTTATTTTCATTGCTTTGCGATTAATCGGCAATGACAATTGGTTGGCCGGCGATTTATGGATTGCGATGATTATTCAAATCAGTATTGCGCTGTCCCTTTTGTATCTTACGCAGACATTTGTTATTATCCGGCAACGAACCTTGCTTCCGGCTTTCTGTTATTTATTGCTTGTAGGGACGGAACCTTTGTTTTTTTACGATATGAAAGGCAGTGTTTCCGCGCTGATTATTGTCTTTTGTCTTTTCTTTTTATTCGGCACGTATCAAAATCCGCATTCACAAAGCAGCGCTTTTAATATTTCGTTGTTGTTGACTTTAGGCAGTTTTTATTGGGATCCTTTATTATTTTTCTTTCCCCTGTTTTGGTATGGCATGTACCGGTTCCGAAGTTTTACGCTCAAAACATTCTTCGCCAGCCTGATGGGATTTATCCTGATTTACCTGTTCATATTTACCTGGAGTATCTTTCAAAATGATTTACCTATTTTTTCCGACAGTCTTCCGAAATTCAAATCGTTAGGAAATTTCAGCGATATTCAACTGCTCACCTATAACTTAAAAGGATGGCTTATTATCGGCTTCACCACTTTTCTCGTTATTCTTTCCGGATTGAAAATTTTCATGTCGGGGATTGCCGAAAAAATCCGAACCATGGTTACATTGAGCTTCCTGTATGTGTTTTTGCTACTGTCGTTTATCTTTTCCCTTTTCCAAGGTGAATGGGAAAAAGAATGGATATTGATTTTATATGTTCCCCTGGCTTTCCTGATTGCGCATTTCTTTACTTTATCCTATAAAAAATGGGTTACCTGGTTGTTCCTGTTTACGATTGTCTTCTTTCTGGCAGCGTTCGGCTGGGACTATATAGCTTCTTTTATCTACCCGTTATTAGGAATTTCTTAAATACAACGGCTCCGCCGAGGCATCGGAAACAATATCATCAACTACGTAAATAATACCATTTTCATCTTTTAATACATTGCGTGGTCTTAAATCGGAAACAATATATTGCCCGTTTGTAAATGTAATTTCATTTAATTGTTGGAATCCAATAGATTGCATATAGTCTAAAATTTCCTGTGGAGTAGATTCAGTAGTATTGGGAACATAATCTTGTTTGAGAATAACCTCAATATGCGGAGTTCGGTTCTTTCCGTTGTCAATGCCTGTAAATCCGACTATTTCATATTTTGTTTCGGAAAATAATAGATTATGTACTCTAATCTGTTCTATGAGATTAGATATAAGAAATTTGGAATTTAATAGATTATTGCTTTTATATAATATTCCAGTCATATTGTCTAAAGCCAATGTGTTCTCAATTCCTCCTTTTAAAGGACGTCCAAGAGAGTATAAATCATCAACCCAAAGACCATTTTCTTTGGCATAATCAAATGTTATTTGTTTTTCTAAATCTTCCTGTTCATATTGTGATAATATTCGGCTTCCATTTTGGCTGCTCTCAGCAAGTTTTCTTCTTGCCTCTTCAACTCCATTTCGTAGTTTATCGGCAATCTCCGTTCTGATAGATACCTCATTGCTTCCTCCGAGTTCTTTCTGTGTGCTTCCGTTAAATATTCCATTATTCACATTCTCTCTGTTATTCTTTGCAAAGTTGCTGTTTTTTTTTGGCTTCTCCAATTTTTCCGCTATAAAAAAACGATCCCTGAATATTTTGCAAAACGGAATAAACATTACTACCTTTACGCACTTAAAAAAACGATTATGCGTTTCAATAAATTACAAGTCCTCAGCGCTATGTCTTCCACGGGCATGGTGCCTGTCTTTTATCATAAAGACATCGAAGTGGCCAAAAATGTAGTAAAAGCCTGTTATGCGGGCGGAGTAAGAGCTTTTGAATTTACCAACCGGGGGGAATTCGCCCATGAAGTATTCGGTGAATTGAGTAAATTCGTGGCAGCGGAATGTCCTGAAATGATTTTGGGAGTCGGCTCCATTGTGGATGCTCCCACGGCTTCGCTCTATATTCAATCAGGCGCCAATTTTATTGTAGGGCCTTTGTTCAATCCCGATGTAGCCAAAGTGGCCAATCGCCGGTTAGTCCCATATACGCCCGGTTGCGGTTCCGTATCGGAAATCGGCTTTGCCCAGGAAATGGGTTGCGATTTATGCAAAGTTTTTCCGGGCGATGTGTTAGGGCCTAATTTTGTCAAAGGATTGAAAGCGCCGATGCCTTGGTCGCTGTTGATGGTGACCGGCGGCGTAAAACCCGAAGAAGCCAACCTGAAAGCCTGGTTTGATGCGGGTGTTACCTGTGTAGGAATGGGTTCCAACCTGTTTCCGAAAGAAGTCCTGGCAGCGAAAGACTGGAGTAAAATAACCGAATTATGTAAAACCGGTTTAGCAATTATCAAGCAAGTGAGGAAGTGAACAAAATACGCTGCATTGGAAAAATCAGATCAACAAACGACACGGGAACACTTCAAACGGATTGCACTTCACGACTCTCATTCCGATTTTCAAGTTATTTACAAACTGTATTACTATAAACTTTTCCGGCAGGCTTTGTATTATTTCAACGATCCCGACATCGCCCAAGAGGTGACGGCGGATGTTTTTGTGGCTATCTGGCAAGCGCGTAAAATCCTCGATAAAGTGGAGAATCCGGATGCGTACCTTTTTATCGCGCTCAAACATGCACGGGCCAAATACGTCGAACGCCGGTATCAGAACCAACATGAACTGTTCGCCGGTCAATTGCCGGAAGCTACGTCCGAAAACCAACCCGATTCCGAACTGTTGGATGAGGAATTACAGGAAAAATACCGGGCGGCTTTTGAAAAGCTGCCCCCGCGTTGCGCCGAAGTTTTCCATTTGGTACGGGAAGAAAAGAAAAAATATGCCGAAGCGGCCAAACTATTGAATATTTCTATCAAAACCGTTGACAATCAAATGAATAAAGCAGTCAAAATTCTTTATTCGGAATTAAAAGAACATCTTTTTTGTGCCTTTTTCTGAACTTTTTTCAAATCAGTATAGGGAGATTTTGATTTCCCCGGCTCTTTATAATCAAAACAATTAATTAATATTTAGAATAAAGACAAAATGAAAAAAGTAATTTTAATTCTATTAGTGGCCGTATCAGGCGCAGTTACAGCAAATGCTCAATTTACGAAGGGAACCAAAACACTGGGTCTTAAAACTAATTTTGGACTTGCTTTCAATGATCAGAACTTCGGTGGTTATAATTGGAAGAAGTATTCGTATGGTAATAAGAGAGAAGTAACCGGAATTTCTTTTACGAATCCCCGTATTACCGGTTCCTATTTCGTTCTTGACAAGTTAGCAATAACAACAGAATTGGGTTATTCAGCAAAAAATGTAGATTTTATGGGTAAGAAATATAGCTCCTATTATGGTGGTTATGGTTATGGTGGATATGAATGTGACAACTCTTTTTCATCTATTGATTTTAGTATAGGTGGTAAATATTATTTCTGGAAAAATATTTTTGGAGGTTTATCTGTTCAAAGTTCTACATTAATTGACTATGGCACCATGCTTGCCGGTGGAACAGAAATAGGCGCAACATTTTATATTAAAGATAAGATTTTTATAGAACCGGCTATCTCTATAAAATATTTTAACGATATGCAATGTGTTGACAATAATCATTTTGAATTTGCTTTACCTGTTAGTGTCGGTTTCAAATTCTGATTTGCTCATATTTGAGATAATGACTACTTTTGGAAAATGAAAGAGCAAAAAAATAGAAACGACAGGCTGCGGGAGAAATATCTCTCCCGCAAACCACTCTATCCGGAGGAAGAAGCGATTATTCAAAAAGACCTCGACAGTCCGGAATTTGCCGATTTCAGCAAGGATG
>JAISKT010000046.1 GCA_031261295.1 Candidatus Symbiothrix sp.
GCTTTTTGCCACATTGCATAAGCCGAAGCAATCTGTTCTTCACGAGCGCCCTTGATGGCTTTTGAATTTTGCGCTTGCGCAGCATCTTCCGCGGCTTGCGCTTGTTCGAGTTTGGCGTGCACTTCCGGACTGTCTAAGATAGCCAAAGTATCGCCTTTGCGGACGGTATCGCCTTCTTTGACTCTCAGTTCCAAAATACGGCCGGGCAATTTTCCCGACACCCTTACTTCAGTAGCTTCTACTTGTCCCTGAATGATTGGTTTGCCCGGTTTCAGAAAAAACCAGCCTACCAAAGCCACTAAGATAAGGAGCGCTATCACGGCAATAAAAGCCAGAAGCATGTTGTTTTTTCGAGTAATCTTTTCGCTTGTGTCCATAATTTTGAGAGTTAATAACTAAAAACTAAGAACTAAAAGTTACGCGAAGCGCGGTAATAGGCGTAAGCCAACTTTTAGTTTTTAGTTCTTAGTTTTTAGTTCCTAAAGCTTTTTCCAATTCGGCTTGTCCCAACATGACTGCGATTTTTGCGTCTATAAGTTCGGATTCGGCTTTGAACCAGGCTGTTTGCGCTTCCATCACATTCAACGAGGGAATGACTCCTTCTTTGAATCCCAGATTGGCATAACGCAGGTTTTCATCGGCGCTTTCCCTGTTTTTGCCGGCGGCAATCAGTTTCTTTTGGGCTTCTTTCAATTTGAATACCGACTGATTGACCTGCAATTCGATTTTTTCTTTCGCCTCATCCATTTCCAATTGCTTGATTCGCGTTTCCGCTTGGGCCGCCTTGAGTTTATGCTGTTTTTCGCCCCAGTGAAAAACCGGTACATTGACCATAACACCTACATTCCACGAACCGGCGAATTTATTTTGAAACCCGTTGTAAGAATTGGGATTCATCACCATGTAATTGCCGGCTAAAGCCACTGTCGGCAGCATGTCGGCCACAACGAGCGCTTCTTTCTTTTTGTAAATTTTTGCGGCTATATCCAAACTTTTCAATTCGGAACGATTGGCAAAAGCTTCTTCCACCCCTCCGTTGGAGGGAAGTTCGGCTATTGAGGCAAATTCGGCCTTTTCATCGGCTAAAACGATTTTTCCGTCCAAGGGTAAACCGCACAATTGCGCCAATAACATCCGCGACAATTGCGCCCCGTCTTCCACTTGCAACAAAGTCATTTCCGCTTCATTCAGCTTGACTCTTACCGATAAACCTTCGGCGCGCGTAGCAATTCCCTCCGTTATCATCGCCTGCACATCGTGGTCCATTTGCCGGAGCATGGACACATAATTTTGAGACAAAGTTTGCTTGCCGACCAACGAAACCGTTTGCCAATAAGCTTGATCCACCTGAAGTATGACTTCCCGGATGCCGGTCTGATTCATGGTTTTGGCCAAATCTTCCGCATAACGGGTGATTTGGTTATAGGCGGAAATTTTTCCGCCCATAAATACCGGTTGCACCAGTGAAACAGTTCCTGCAAACACATTGTGAATATCCAGTTCAAAATTCTTTTTCGGAATAATGGCATGTTCTTTCCATAGGATTTTATCGGGATTGGCAGCCGGATTGAACGGATTCCCGTTTGCATCCAAAGGAGCCGGACTGCCGTTTATCAATGTCCACGAATTGTTGATTTGTTCCGGAGTAAAGCCAAAACTACCGTCGGGCATTACCGTTCCGACGGGCAGGTATTTGTCTCCGTCCAGCAGGGAGATTTTCTTTTGGTTATAAAAATAAGCGCCGGTCAGGGATATGTCCGGTAAATATTGCGTAAAAGCCGCCTTATTTTCCTCCGAAGCCTTCTTTATATTTTCCCGGCCGATTTGCAGTTGCTTATTATTTTCAAGGGCCAGATTACGGCAATCGGACAAGCTTAGTATAGTCTGAGCCTGAGCCATACCGCTTATGTTCAAAATGATAAAAAAGAACCAAAGCCTTTTCATAAATAAAATCAATTAACTTTTGATGTTCTCCTAAATTTCATACAAATTTAAGCTTTATTTATGAGAAAGACAATGGAATATTTTATTAACAGAAGATTATTCTTTACTTTTGTACCCAGCATAATTAATTATTAAGGAGGAAAAATATGGCAACAACAAAAGCGGCAAAACCAAATGTTGATAAGGTTGAAAAAAAGGAGAAACCCAAAAAGTTATCAAAAACAGCCGAATTTTGGAAAAAATATCCTAATGGTATTTTAACAATAGTAGATATGCGAGCCGTAATGAGATAAATACATGCGTTATTTGATTGATACAAATATATTCATGCAAATTATCTCCGAGAATTCTTTGCTTTCGGAGAGCGTTCGTCAAATTCTTGAGGATTACGAAAATATTATTTGCATAAGTTCCGAGAGCATAAAAGAAACGATTCATCTTCTTCAGACGGGGAAAGTAAAAACAAAAAAATGGAAAATTACTCGTGATGTTATTGATTTTATTGAAAAAGAACTTGGTTATACTATTAAATACGTAAAAAAGGAACATCTACTAACATTTGCCGCCCTTGAACTGGTCGAAGGACACAATGATCCCAGCGACAGATTAATTATAGCACAAGCCATTACCGAAAAAATGCCGGTCATAAGTAGTGACAATAAATTTAAGCATTACCGCAAACAAAAATTACAGCTGATTTTTAACGAAAAATACCATTGAAAAGTTACTCCTGCTATAAAAAACAAGGGCTGCGCTTCCTTATTATTCAGGTAGAAACGCAACCCATTCTTCGTACATGCAAAGGCTGATTAGACCTTGATGATTTTTACGGTTCTTTCACCTTCGGCCGTCTTCAACTTAACCAAATAGATACCACGGCTTAATCTTTCAACCGGAACGGTTTTGCCAACCGCTGTGGACGACAGTACTTTCTGTCCGGCCACATTATAAATGGCGATGCTTTGAACCGGAACATCCGCATTGATAACCAACGAATTACCGTAGATATAAGCGGTTGCATTGATTTTTTCAACACGAACGATACCATCTAATTCATCATTACCGTCCAAGGATACGGATTCGGCGTTATATACGTTGCAATCATTTACATTAGCAGAATTGTAATTGGAAACAAATGCCACGACATGCATATTTTCCGATTTCCAGGCTGCCGGAAGCGTAAATGTATAGCTTTTTGAAAACGAGTTATCATCCGAATAGGTAACGTCATCTCCCCAGGTGGGCGTGATAAACTTACGAATGACATGATTGTGTTCAAAATTGGTGCCTCCACCCGATTGATTGGCTATCAGTCCTTCCTCTGTCAGGTAGATATTCAGTCTGGGGGTATTTCCCAATTTGGATTTGTCCGGCGTTTCCGTTGTCACCTCTATGGTAAGGCTTCTGCTGCTTGCCTCATACTGTCTCTTAATATCTACTGAAACCTCGGCGGAAATTCCTAACCGGATATCCGATAAGGTTCCAAGTAAAGATTCTGCGCCGGGGAAGAATACCGGTCCCGGTGACGGTTTCGAACTGCCGTTCTCTGCGCCGTAGTCTTTCAAATTCGTCCGATCCAACATGGATGCAGGGGCATACGATCCGGCATTATAGAACCATAACATACTCGAACTTTCCGATACGGTGAAAATATCGGTATAATAACCCACATGATGAGCTACCCAAATCACATCTTCGCGTGTACTTAATACATTCCGCCACCGTGCTTGAGCGGGCGGACAGTTACCACAACTTTGCGTAGTAAAATATTCCAACAGGACTTTACGGGGAATATAATGAGTGTACAGGATAAATGTTGCCGTTTGAGAATTATCAACCGTCTTGTTAATAGCTACATCGTCAACCGATACCACTGTAATTTCAATCGTCTGTTCACCTTCCGTTTCCACCGGATTGTCAATTTCTAAATTAAAAGTTCCGCTTGCTCCTGATTTTAACGGCAATTCCAACGTTTGCGTATCTGTAACATCTCCATTGATTTTAACTTCCAAGCCAAAATTGGTAACGGTATGGGTAGAATTATTCTGAATACTTCCATTTACTTTAACAGGTTGACCGAGACCTCCGTCTTTGGCAAAAATACTAACTAATCTTACATCCGTATTCGTATAAACTTCTTCGTTCATTACCACCTGAAAACAGAGTGATCCCCAATTTTGGCTTCTGTAATTGCCCCATGATTGGCTGTCATAAAGATAACAACCTTCTTGAACGGCTGTTCCCGAAAAAGCCATAGGATAGGAACCGCTACAACTGTATCCGACATAAAAATCGCCGGCAGGTACGGTAAAGGGTGTTTCCAGATAAATCGTATTCCAACCCACTGAAAGAGTTCCAACCTCTTGAGAATACACATTTTGTCCTTCTAAAGCAGTTCTAATGAAAACCGTAGTCTCTTTGATATTTTCTTTCACTCCTATACGGACGGCCCGGATTGTTTTTCCGGCATATTGTCCAAATTTGGCAGTGGTCAAATTTATGGCTGCCTGCAATGTTACTGAGGGGTCGCCTAATCCAATTCCGTTCGTGATACTATTGTTGCAATAGCCAAAAACAACATCTCCATCCGCAGCAACAGACTTTGCTGTTAACACCGGAGAATCAGATCCTACGCTAAATTGCGCATTTACCAGATTGTTAATACCCACCAATCCGATAATTAAAATAAGTAAAGTTTTTTTCATTTTTAATAAGCTATTAATAAGTTATCGAACAATATATTTTCCTGTTTGAATGATTTGATCATTCTCTGTTATAGAATAGATAAAAATTCCTTTTTGAGCCGTTGGCAGTTGAACTGTCCCTGCAACCTCCGAAAGATTGAACACTGCCGTTTTCGTACCAATCAAACTATGTACATTCACTTTCCGGTTGGCAGCATTATCAAAATTATAATTCAACGACACCTCACCGTCATTCTGAGATAAAACAACTTTACCTGCCGGATCTATGTTTTTCAGGGCGGTTGAATTTTCATCGTATTGGTAAGTAACCGTAACGGTTGCTTTATCCGATTCGTTGTTCTGATTGACGATTTCATATTTCGCTTTTGCGATAGTATATGTATTTTCAACCGGTTCGAAACTTAAATGAAAGCCTTCCTTAAAACTGTTGCCGCCTAAGGTCGCTTCTTGTGCATTATCTTCATTTCCGGTAATACATACATTATAACAAAAACTTAATATCCCTGCATTGGGGGCAGTAAGCACCCGTTGAGTCATTCGGGTTTGAACGGAAAAACCGATTAAATTTTTCACTTGCAATTCCGATTCCATAACAAATACATCCAAATCATCGTGACCGGCTTTGGTAATGGTAATTTCAGCGTTGTTTTCCAATCGCTCTTCACCTCGAAAAAAAGCAAATGATTGGGCAACGGTCGATGTTACAAACAAAAACAAGGCAATACTTAAAGTAATTATTTTTTTCATATCTTCATTTTTTTGTGATTAATTATTTACTAATTTAATTTCCGTAGCATCATACACTTCATTGGAAGTCGCATTATATACAAACGCCACAAGAGATATATTCTCCGGATTAACCCCGGAAGTACTGTTCGGTTTCCATTTTTCAGGCAACAAACAGGAATGTTCAACGGTTTTTTCTTCCTCCGCACCCAAGCGCAGTTCTTCGCCCCAGGTGCCATTGATAGCCGCGCGAAAAATATGCTGATGGACATAGTTATTATCGTAGGAACCATCCGGCTGTAGTTGTGCTGCGATCACATTATTTTCAATAATCCAGAGCAATAACTTGGCATTAGACATTTCCTTGAGCGCCTTTAGTTTGGAAACCACCGCTATTTCCCGCGTATCCGCCCGGTAAGTAGCCGACAAATCCATATCTATGGCCGGATAAATATTGAATCGCTCCAGTACACCTCCTCCCCATGTTTCGTAAGCCGGAAACAGTTTCCCGTCAATGATACCGGCAGGATGCCCTGTTTTATTGGTTCCAAAATAAGCATCGTAAATATTCCCGTCTTCCGTGACCAAAGGCAGATTATTGGCTGAAGCGTGAATGGTTACGGGCACCAAGGCTTCTCCATAATTTTCTTTTAACCCGGCCACTTCAATCCCGGCTTTGGGACAATTCGCGCACCGTTGGTCGGTAAAATCGAGTAACAGCACCTTTTTTAAGGGAATTATTTCGTCCATTTCAATGGTACGTTCATTTTCATTAATCACATCACAACCGCTTCCTGCAAATGCAAAGATAACGATTAAAAACAAAATTGTCTTTTTCATACGTATGGATTAAAAATTATAATTGTATGATAAGGTAACTCCTCTACTTGCAGGCACATCGCGGCAAACGCCTCCCGAACAGTCACGGCCCGCGCGTGTCCGGCCATATCCCAACTGGATAAAATGCGCCTGGTAGGTATAAGAAACCAAAGCCTTGTAATAATGAATATCGGTTTCGCCCACATTATACATATCGGAAACCGTAAACATAAAGGACGGTAACAGAGAGACTTCAATTAACCCGTACAACCAATCGCCTTCATCTTGCCGGGTATTCAGGTATTGCAGTTCGGAACGCAAAGTCATTTTCTTATTCAATTGATATTTTCCTTCGGCAATAAAAATATTAGATTTCACTACTCCGATGTTCCGTTCATTTTTCACTACCCCCAAGTCAATCTGTTGATTCATATACATCAGGTTTAGTTTGAAATCTTTCGTTAACTTCTTGTCTATACTAAGATTAATATCCTGATAATACATATCTTTCCCCATACTGAAAAAAGAAGAAGTATAACCTTCCGTCCCTTTTAATGCAGAAACGGCATACAAATCCATCGGATCATAATCGTCAATAACATATTTCTTGTCAATGTTCCGGATATGAGAAGCATTTAATTTTACGGTTGTACCATATTTCCCACCCAATGCGGTTTTCCGTTTGAAATTATAAGAAAACGTTCCTTGAAACGCCCATTCGCCGTCCGGCTGGGTAGCATAAGGATACAAAGCCGCTAATGCATAGGTTTGTTGCGTGGTAAATGCCGGCAAACGATTGATGAAAGACGAATTCAACATGCCGGAGCGTTTACTCCTGAACGACATGTTATCGCTCCGTTTGGCTTGCAACAAAACGCCTAATCCGCTTTTGGCATACGAGCCGGAAAGCAACAAAGCGCTTCCGTTTTTGTAAATATAATTATTGTCTTTGGACGGATCGTTCACTTTTCCTGCATATTCCGCCAAAAAAGTATAATCGCCTTTTTGCAGGCGGGCGCGCACATCAAAAGCGCCTACATCTTCCGGCAAATTCAAGCGTTCCGTAGCGCTGGTTGTAATGGTTTCGTCCGGTTCGTGTTTGCTGACAAACGAACCACCCAACATCAAATACGTATGGGATTCCTCTAATTTTTTAATCCATTGGTCGAGATTCAATTCCAAATCGCTTCCCCATACACAGCCGGGGTTGTGATCCCAATAGCGGCGCTGTTGTCCGGCCAAAGCTTTGAACTGAACCCCTTTGTAGGGTTCCAAAACCAAACGCGCTCCCCGCAGGGAATTATCAATCCCCAAACTGCGGTCTTCATACGTCCGGAAAATCAATCCGCTGCCAAACTGGTCGTAAAAATCGCCGACTGTCAACCGGGCTTTCTTGTATTTTCCCGTAGCATAAAAATAAGGCAATCCCCAGCCCGCAAAATCAGATTCAAATCCCGGAAGCGGATATTTTAAAAATTCAAAACGGGTACCGGCATCTACATACGTGCTTAGCAAATTCAAGTCCACATACGTATTGGTCAATGCAAATTCATCGTAGTCCTTGGCGCCGATAGTGGCGTCTTCCTGCGGAAAAAGAATATCCGACTGGATACTTCCGTGAATGGAAAAAGGGAGTTTACTCTTTTCCTGCGCAATCAATGGATAAGAAAAGAATAGCAGAAAAAGAATCCCCAAAAAGTAACTTTTCATTTCATTTATCCGCGATTAGTTTACGAACTTCTTCTATCAGATGCCCTTCCGAACCATTGGTATAGCCTGTGCGCGAATGCGCGATTTTGCCGGCGCCATCAATAATAAAGACTGCCGGTATTAAATTGCCGCCCAAAGCATGGCGGAATTCACTGTTGGTATCCAATAATATCTCGTATTCCCAGCCTTTGGCTTTGGCTTCAGGCCCCACTTTCAGAGCGTTTTGGGCATCGTCAATCGAAATGGCATACAGTTTCACACCGGTTTCTTCCTGCCAATCTTCATACACTTCTTTGATCGCTTCCAACTCCCTTAGACAGGGTTTGCACCAGGTAGCAAAGAAGCTGATAATAAACGGTTTGCCGTCATTATTTAATTCAGCTGTGTCAACCGTTTTCCCATTAATGTCCTTCAATTGAACTGAAGGCAATTGTTGCGCGGTACAATACAGTACCCCGCATAACATTACAATTGTTAGTAATCCAAGTTTTTTCATCATTCATACATTTTATCAATCACTTCATTATACTTTTCTTCAATAAAAGCCCGTTTCATCTTCAGCGTGTTCGTTAGTTCGCCGGTTTGGATGGTAAACGGTTCAATCAACAAGGTAAAACGTTTGATTTGTTCGTAATTGGCGAATTCATTCTGCATCGCCGCAATACGTTGGTCAAACAGCTCCCGGATCTTCGGATTCCGGTATAAATCTTCGGGGGTTTCAAACGAAATATGCTGGGCCTGCGCATAATTCTTTACTTCGTTATAATCGGGGATTATCAACGCGGTAACATATTTCCGCTGGTTGCCGATGACAATGGCCGAATCCACATATTTATCGTCCATCAAACGGGCTTCCAGTTGCTGCGGCGCAATGTATTTCCCGTTGGATGTCTTATACAAGTCTTTTATTCGCTCGGTAAGGACGATTCCCATTTTTTCCGTTAAATACCCGGCATCACCCGTACGGAAAAAACCGTCTTCGGTAAAAGCTTCAGCTGTAGCTTGTGGTTTTTTGTAATATTCTTTCGTAACACTGTCGGCTTTCACTAATATTTCGTTGTTTTCGCCAATACGGACTTCGGTATCCGGCATCACTTTCCCCACGGTTCCCATTTCAAAACCCACCGCCGGGTAACAAGCTACCGTTGCGGTCGTTTCCGTCAATCCATAACCGTATATCAAGGGAATATTCACCGATTGAAGGAAGATATTGACTTTATCCGACAAAGCCGCGCCGGCTGTCGGGAATATCAATCCGTTTTCGATTCCCACCACTTTTTTTAGTGTGGAGAACACCGTTTTATCATAGAATTTGAAGCGCATCGTCAAACCCCAAGGCGCTTTTTTACCGTTATTTTTATAATCCAAATTGTATTTTCTACCGGTTTTAATAGCGCCCTTGAAAAAAGCCCGCACAAGAAATCCCGAATTATTGATTTTTTCCTGTGCACCTGCATATACTTTTTCCCAGAAACGAGGCACGCTGCACATGGCTTGCGGCCGCAATTCTTTGATATAAGTTTGTATTTCTTTCGGATCCAAACCGATAGCTACACTGCAACCTCTATGGAAACAGTAAATAGACCAGGCTTTTTCAAAAATATGGGCCAGGGGAAGAAAACTGATCGAAAGATAGCGCTGCGGCAGATAAGACAGGCGAAGATCGTGGGTTTTCATCACCGCTTTGTAATTGGCATGTGTCAAAACAACGCCTTTCGATTCGCCGGTGGTTCCGGAAGTATAGATAATATGCGCTGCATCTTCGTCCTGCGCCGCTTTCATCCGTTTTTCCACCGAGGTAATATCTTGCGAATTCCTGTTTTTAGGAGAACAGAACGCCTCAAAATAGATGGAGGTCCGATCGTATTCCGCCAATTTCACCTGGGGATCCAGGATGACCAATTGTTTCAGGAAGGGATTATCCTGTAGTATTTTATAAGCATTGTCGTATTGCCATTGCTCTCCCACAAAGAGGATTTTGATTTCCGCTTCATTGATCATATACGTAATTTGCGGAATGGAAGCCGTAGCGTACATCGGTACCATTACGGCGCGGTTGGCAAAAGCGCCGAAATCCACATAGAGGCATTCCACCATATTCTGTGAATAAATACCGACATTGGATTGGGGTTTTACTCCCGAGTGACAAAGGGCTTCGGCCACAGCCATTACTTTTTTGGAAAACTCGGCCCAGGAAACAGGCGACCAAACTCCGGTTTCCGGATTACGGACTTTTATAGCTTCCTCATCACCAAACTTTTCCGCTTGTTTATGTATAATTTTCGATAAATGATAATACTCCATTCTCAATATAATATATTTGAACAACAAAAGTACTATTTTTTCTTAATAATTTCCGCACTTTCAAAATTTTATTTTAATTAAGTGCTAATTAATGCCGGTACGTTCGCCACAATCATAAACCAAAATAATATACATCTTAAAAGGGGTTAATTATCTTCCTTTTCCGATTTCGCTGTCACCATACGTACTTTCGAAGAATTTTCAATGGCTTTCACCGCAATATCTTTGACATTGGCTTCCGCACGATTGGCTTTATCCGTATATTCCTTCAATTGAGCTTGCTGTTCTTTGATTTTTTCTTGCAACGATGCGATAATCTGGTCTTTCAACCGGATGTCAGCTTCACTTTGTTTGTCCATCAGTTTGATGTCAAAATCGTATTTCGTTTGAAGTTGTTTGGTAATTTCCGTTTCTTTATCTTTCAACGCTTTTTCCAACTTAGCCGGAAATTCCACGTTATTTTTCCGAAGTTCAATCAATTCGGCTTCTGCATTTTTCAATTCCAGTTCCCGGTTGGACACCTCTTGTTCAAACTTCGCTTTTTTATCCGCCAATTCCTTTTCAAGTTGAATTTTTTTAGTATCATATTCGTCCTGTTCTTTCTGACGTTTGATTTTCAGGTTGTACAAATATTCTTCTTCCTCCCGTTTCCGGCGTTTGGTCAAGTCATCGGAATATTCTTTTTCGGCATTTTTCTGTTTCGTTTTTTCGAGTTCCCATTGTTCTTTTTTCTCGGTCATTTCAATAGCGAAAGCATCCTCTTTTTCTTTTATTGTTTTCTCGAAATTTTCCTTTTTCTCTTTCTGAACGAGCAACATAGCAGCCAATGAATCCGTATTGGCCGACAGAGAATACAAATCTTCGAGCGACTTCTTTTCCAAGACACTGGCAGCGCGTATTTCTTCCAATTTTTTAAATTCGTTAGTCAGACTTTGCAAAATCTCATCCAACGAATTGCTCAAACTCGTTTTGAGTCCGGTAATATTTTTCACAATTCCATCATTGCTTATTCCCGCCACTTTTTCCAGCGTTTCCTTCTTTTGCTTTTCCTCTTGAATCTGTTTGGGAATATCCGCTTTCGTATTTTGAACATCTTTCAATAATAGTTCGTAAGCTTTCAATATTTCCGCTTTTGTGCTTTTTTCTGATACCGGGGTTTCCATATTCTTTTGTATTATAATTAGTTAATCTTCTTCTGTGTTCTCGTCCAAATATTCATAAAAATAATGTTGAATGACATATTTTTCCAATTCCTTTTGCCGGAAAGCAAACCAATCTTCCCTGTATTTGGAATCATGAATCTGGTGATTAAAATTCGCAAACGGTTTATGACCATTTAATGCTTGCACCAATTTTTCCGTTTCCCGACCGCTTTTGAGTTGATTGACAAAATTGGCCATAATTTCAAATGACTCATGAGATTCAAGCGGTTCAATTTCAATACATTTATCCCATTTACGATGTTCCAACTGAAATAAGTTCTCTTCATCTGCTTCTTCATCATCTTCATCAAATATCATTTCATCCCATAGATTTTGGGGAATATCTTCCAACTCCAACGTATCGGGATTAAAAAAACAAATTAAATTAGCGCTCAAACTATCTGCAATTCGTTTAACCACATCCCTGTATTTTTCAGGCAATTTCTCTTTGTAATCGTA
>JAISKT010000185.1 GCA_031261295.1 Candidatus Symbiothrix sp.
TATGCTAAATTAGTATTTACAAAAAAGGAAACGCTCCTTACTGCTTGCTTTCGCAACCAATAAGAAGCGTTACCCTAAAAATGATTCTCTCAACCTTTTCTTTTATTCGGCAAGGTTGAAACGCTACACTTTTTTTAGCGCATGTAATCGCGGAGCGATTGCATTATTGTAGCACCGAATAATACCACCTGCCACCGTCAACCGCGGAGCGGTTGCATAACAGCACCATCGAATGAGAATCAACAATGAAACCGCTCCGCGGTTTTTGGTAGATGGGGATGATATTTTTCTACAATAATGTAATCGCTCCGCGATTGGCTATGTTAAATTAGTATTTACAAAAAAGGAAACACTCCTTACTGCTTGCTTTCGCAACCGGTAAGAAGCGCAACCTTAAAATTTTCTCTCAACCTTTTCTTTTATTCGGCAAGGTTGAGACGCTACACCTTCAGAAAATTAAACATAATCCATCCTAATCACAATATAGATTATGATTTTTTTAACAATGTGCTTAGCACATAACGTTTAGTGCGCGTCATCAGGCCAGCACAGGCATTTCCAAGGCATGGCGGTGTCCTGGTCTCCGCGAATCCCGCCATCAGCGGTTTTACTAAACATTATGGGTCGCCCCTGCGAAGTGGCCATATCGACTCCTGACGTAAAGAAAAAATCAACGCTATCAATCAAGACGGCGTATAGTAGGCCTTCAACCGCGGTAGGTAGTCTGAACCGAACGCCGTCGTAGCTTGACAAGGGGGTTAGTGCCGCGCAGGCGGTTCTGCACGCAGCGATGCTCATCGTGCCGGCTTGCATTATCGGACTAATGTCACCGGTCCATGTTATCTTATTAGCCTTGTTCAACGCTGTTTCATAAACCTGAGCTTCTGTCGCTAGGACTGTTGTACCTGTATTCGAAGTTATAGCAGTTGATTTGGCAGGCACAACCGGTGCTGAAGTAAACGTTTTCACTCCAGCAAAAGTCTGATTGGACGTAGTGACCGCTCCGGCCTTACTTCCGCTTGCATCAGACATAGCAATAGTTCCTGACGTATTTGTCAACCCATTACCGTCAGTGACCTTGACACCGCCTAATGTGGTAGCTGTAGCAGGCGGCAAAGTATATGTGCCGGAAGCTGCTAAAGCAGAGGCCGTTGCATATACCTGGGCTTCCGTAGCGACGGCAGTAGTACCGTTGGCGTTCGTGATAGCACTCGATTTAGCAGGTACAACCGGCGCAGAACCGAACGTTTTAGTTCCGGCTATGGTTTGATTTCCAGTAGTGATTACACCAGCTGTACTCGTGGTAGCTTCGGGAACATAAGCTGCGATGGTGACATTACCTGAACCATCAAAAGAAGCAGCCGTAGTAGTCGTTATGCCACCCAAAGCAGCGGTAGCAGTAGAAGCAACACTGATCGTTTTTGTAGCGGCTAATTTAGTAGCTGTAGCTGCGTTACCGGTAATTGTGGTGGGCGCAGCCGGCATTGTCATTGTGTAGGAGGCACCGGAAGTAGCCAGCCCCTTACCGTTCACGGTGACAGTAGGTACAGAAAAAGTGCCACCGTAAGTCAATGTCTTAGATGCCGTTTCAGCGCCATATTTGGCAGGAGCTGAATTGACGGTAGCCAAAGTAACGGGAATTGTTGCATTGGCAGCTCCGGTAAAGGCAGTTGAGGTACCTGTAGCATCACCTGACACAGAAAACGTGCGACCGGAAGCCAAAGCTGTCGCTGTCGCTGTGTTAGTTGGCGCAGCCGGCATTGTCATTGTGTAAGAGGCACCGGTAGTAGCCAGCCCCTTACCGTTCACGGTGACAGTAGGTACAGAAAAAGTGCCACCATAAGTCAATGTCTTAGATGCCGTTTCAGCGCCATATTTGGCAGGTGCTGCATTGACGGTAGCTAAAGTAACAGGAATGGTTGCAGCGGCAGCTCCGGTAAAGGCAGCTGAGGTACCTGTAGCATCACCTGACACAGAAAACGTGCGACCGGTAGCCAAACGCGTAGCCGTAGCGGCGTTACCGGTAATTGTAGTTGGCGCAGCCGGCATTGTCATTGTGTAAGAGGCACCGGTAGTAGCCAGACCCTTATCGTTCACGGTGACAGTAGGTACAGAAAAAGTGCCACCGTAAGTCAATGTCTTAGATGCCGTTTCAGCGCCATATTTGTCAGGAACTGTATTGACGGTAGCCAAAGTAACGGGAATGCTTGCATTGGCAGCTCCGGTAAAGGCAGCTGAGGTACCTGTAGCATCACCTGACACACCAATCGTGCGACCGTTAACCAAACGCGTAGCCGTAGCGGCGTTACCGGTAATTGTAGTTTGAGCAGGATGCACGTGATCACCGGCAGCATAAGCTGTTTCCGTACCAACGGCAGCTGTACCGGCTACCTTTGGAGTAGTGTCGCTTTTGGGCGTTGCGGTAGCAGCTGTACCGGGGTCCCCTTTATCTCCTTTTGGGCCAACCGGACCAATAGGGCCGGCATATACAGTCCACGTCCCATCATAAACATACACCTTGTTAGCCACGTTAGCGCCATCAGTCTGAGTCAGGTACACCAACATCCCTTTTACGGGCGTGGCAATAACCGATAGCGCATTCACTCGAGGCAAAAGCAAAGCGCCATTGCCATCCAATTCCAAAATCGCACCGGGAACCGGATCCGTAGTCCCGTCGCCACCAATTTTAACCTGTGCATTCACACTTGCCGCACTCATAACGATGAATGCCAGCATCCAAAAAATAATTCTCTTCATTATTATTATCTTATTAAGTTTATAATCTTTTTACTCTGTTTTATCTTTCTTAAAAAAAGGGCAGGCAACCAAGTAATTATAAATTTATAAAGTAATGAAAAAAATCTGGAGGTTGCCTGTACCCTGGGGGAGGTGGACGCGTTCAACCGGTCAAAATGAGAGTGAAAAACCATTGAACCCTACGCCCGCCAATTTCCTATGACTTGTTCTGCATGTCTGTAGAATTTATGCTTCCAAGTCCCGAAGAAGCGATTATTTAAAATGAAAAAACGTGGGACTCAAACTTTATTCGTATCAGAGGTCTTAGACTACCCACAGTAACAAACAAGTTTAACCCACGTATCTACGTGGCGTTTACTTATTTATTCTTGTTACTGTAGAAATTGTCTAAGTTTCTGATACAAGAATATAAGCTTACGCTTTTCTTTTAATGAATTATGTCTTTATATATTGTTTCCTATTTTGTAATAAATGTCTTTTTTGTTTATTTAATCGACAAAAGTAATATTTTTTTTTGTATAAACCAAGGAATTATCAAAAATTAACAAAATGTGGTACGGATAAACCTCGTAGAAACGCAAAATTTTGTGTCTCTACAATCGCCAACGTCAATGTAACCGCTCCGCCGTAGGCATTTATCGTGCACCTTTGTATCGTGTACCCTGCACCCCACGTCTTCTAAAACAGCGGCGTTCCGTTTTTCAGGGCTTCCCGGTATTTTTCTTTGTTAAAGGCAAACATCGTGGTCGGTTTCAAGCCGATTTTTTTCTGCACTTCATCCAACCGGTTGATTAAACCGGTCGATAAAATTTTTCGTTGAAAATTTCGACGATCCAACTCTTTTCCGAGTATGGCTTCATAAATCAAACGCAACTCGGTCAATGTAAATTTTTCAGGTAGAAGATTATAACCGATGGGGACGATATTGATTTGTTTCCGGATGCCTGCGATGGCCTTTTCAATAATGGAGTTGTGGTCGGCATATAATTGCGGCACCTTATTAATCGCAAACCATTCGAGATCTTCTTCCGAACTGGTATAGATCCTTACTTTGGAATATTCCACAAAGGCATAGTAACCGATACTCACAAAACGTTGGATAAGCCAATGACCGGTAGGAAATTCAATATCCGAACCCGTCCGGCTTACATCGCCAAATGTATAGAACTGATGAAGATAGAGGTTTTTCAATCCGGTTCTTTTTTCCAATATCCGGTGGGCTGCTTCTTCCACATTCTCCTCTTTCAAAACAAATCCTCCGGGCAACGTCCATTTGTGGAAAGACGAAAATTTATTTAACAATACCATTAATGTACCGTTATGGAAACCAAAAATAACACAATCCACAGAAATTCCCGGAAGCAAAGCATCAGCATCTGTTTCCAGGACATTTTGAATAGATCCCTCAGACATCGTAGTTTTCTAAATTTTTAATTTCCAAAATTAAGGAAAATTTTTCTTTTTTTTGTCCATTTTTTGAAAACATTCAAGGCTACTCACTTAATTTGTGTTAAGCGAAGGTTGAAAGCCTTAAATGTGAATAGCCGCAGTGAAGCGGAGCGACTGTGGGTAAGATTTTAATCACCTGTAAATAAATTGATTATAGATTTTTTAGTAAATATTTTATTAATTTTTTTTGTAAATAAAAAAAAACGTGTACATTTGTGTCGATTTGACGCATATATGTGTTTTGTTAACGCATTTATTTGATTGAAGAAAACAATTTATCTATAGCTAATTTTTAACCTTTTAAAAAAATGAATCATGAGGAAAAATCTATTTTTCGTGTGGATGCTGGTCTTTATGACATCATGCCAGGCACAAAATCAGAATGACTTTGTTATCGTAGGAAACAAAGATGGAGCGACACTTGGTTATTCCCCCAATTCAGGTGTAAAAATCATTACAAAAGATGGTTTAAAATTTAAGGATTTGAATAGAAACGGGCAATTGGATGCGTACGAAGACTGGCGTTTATCGACTGATGTCCGGGCCAATGATCTTGCCAAACGGATGAGTGTGGAACAAATTGCCGGATTGATGCTTTACAGTGCGCATCAAGCGATTCCATCGGCATCAGGTGGTTTTGGTGCAGGTACTTACAACGGTAAGCCGTTTCCCGTCAGCGGCGCCAATTCCTGGGATTTAAGCGATTTGCAGAAAGCCTTTCTGAAAGACGACAATTTGCGGCACGTGCTTATCACCACCGTGGAAAGTCCGGTTGTGGCTGCCCGTTGGAACAATGCGATGCAGGCGTTTGTCGAAGGGCTTGGACTGGGGATTCCCTGCAATACCAGTACCGACCCGCGGCATTCTAAAAATGTAAATGCCGAGTTTAATGCCGGCGCCGGCGGCGCGATTTCTATCTGGCCCGACGGATTGGCTATGGCGGCTACTTTCGACCCGAATATCGTAAGGCAATTCGGTGATATTGCTTCGCAGGAATACCGCGCTTTGGGTATCGGAACAGCCCTTTCACCGCAAATCGACTTAGGTACAGAGCCTCGCTGGTTCCGTATCATGTCCACATTTGGCGAAAGTCCGGCCTTGGCAACGGATATGGCGCGCGCCTATGTAGATGGTTTTCAAACTTCTACCGGAGCCGCTGAAATTAAAGACGGCTGGGGCTACCAGAGCGTCAATGCCATGTCGAAACACTGGCCCAGCGGCGGCGCTGAGGAAGGTGGACGGGATGCGCATTGGGCTTTCGGAAAATTTTCCGTATTTCCCGGCAATAATTTCCAAACTCACTTGAAGCCGTTTACCGAGGGTGCGTTCAAATTAGACGGGAAAACCCAAATGACTTCGGCTATCATGCCTTATTATACCATTACCTATAACCAGGCCGCGGATGGTACCAATTATGCCAATGGATTCAGTAAGTATATGATTACGGATTTGTTGCGCGGGAAATACGGATACGACGGAGTCGTTTGTACCGATTGGGGAATCACCGCCGATGAAGGAAAAACCCCTACCGATTTTGCCGGAAAACCTTGGGGCGTGGAAAAATTATCCGTTGCCGAACGTCATTACTATACGATAATGGCCGGCGTGGACCAGTTTGGCGGCAACAATGCCAAGGGTCCGGTTCTCGAAGCCTATCAAATGGGCGTTAAAGAGAATGGTACATCCTTTATGCGCAACCGTTTTGAACAGTCGGCTGTCCGTTTGCTTCGCAATATTTTCCGGTTGGGATTATTTGAAAATCCGTATTTGAACCCGGAAGAAAGCGCCCGGATAGTAGGAAACCCGGAATTTATGAAAGCCGGTTATGAAGCGCAGTTGAAATCGGTCATCCTGTTGAAGAACAAACAGCACGTACTTCCCATGACAGGTAAAAAAACGGTGTACATTCCCAAAATCTATTTCCCGGCTGTCACAAACTGGTGGGGAAAGACAACGGAAGGAAAAGACGATTATCCGGTGGATTTGAATTTGGTAAAAAAATATTATAATGTAACGGAAAATCCGGATGAAGCGGACTTCTCCCTCGTTTTTGTGACCAATCCACATGCGAACGCCGATGGCGGCGGTTATGACAAAAAAGACCGTGAATCCGGCGGAACCGGTTATGTACCCATCAGTTTGCAATACCGGCCTTACACAGCCACAGATGCTCGTGAAAAAAGTATTGCCGCCGGCGATCCGGTTATTGACCCTACCATTACCAATCGCTCGTATAAAGGAAAAACGACTACCGTTGTCAATACAAAAGATTTGGATGTGATACTCGAAACAAAAGCAAAAATGAAAAACAAACCGGTCATTGTAGTGGTCAGCGCTTTGCGGCCAATGGTATTCAATGAATTTGAAAGCTCGGTGGACGGTATTGTGCTTCATTTTTCCGTAAGCAACCAAGCGGTATTGGACATCGTTTCCGGTAAAAACGAACCTTCCGGACTGCTTCCGGTACAGATGCCCGCCAATATGTCCACGGTAGAAAAACAATTCGAAGATGTGCCTTTCGATATGGTATGCCATAAGGATACGGAAGGAAATACCTACGATTTTGCTTTCGGATTGAACTGGAAGGGCGTCATCAAAGATGCACGTACGGAAAAATATGGAATGAAAAAATAAAACGAACCTAAAAATACAATAATAAATGAATCTGAAATATTTTGGTATAGCCGTGTTGACGGCTATGCTTAGCCATGGATTTGCTTTTTCGCAAGAAAAAACGCCTTCCGACAGCACGGCAGTGGCTAAAGAAGGAGACAGGAATGTGATGCTCAACGCCAATTCGGCCAACGCCGGACCGCGGAATGTGAATATCGGTTTGCCGGCCAGCGTAGGCGGTACGACCGTACTCGAAAACGGTTTGCCGGTCGTGTATTTCTTTTGGCCTGAAATGCCGTTTAATGCCTGGCGGACAGATGCCATGACCAACGGAATGAAACTCATGGACTTAGGCTCGACAGCCGTCCATGTCGGCGATGTCGGTTTTTCGGTCGGCTCTTACGATAACCTGGGTACGGATTCTTTTCAGGGAAACGGAGGCCTCAAATCCAATAGTTTCGGACTGATAAACTCCGATATTGCTATCAGTAATTCGTTGGGGAACGGCTGGAAATATGCCGCCGGCGCTTATGCAAACTACGATCCGGGAACATTCAAACTGCAGAACAGTGACAAATTTTTCTCCGACCAGACTGTTATACTTAAAGCAGCCTTGACGAAAGAGTATGCTATCGGCAGCAGGGGCAAAGGGTCTGTGTCGTTGCTCTACAAATTTGTTGATTCGAAATCCATATCCAGCAGCTGGTCTGCTCCTTATACTTACGGTAAAAACGGGAAAGTGGAAGAATTGGACGGATTCACAATTGGGAACGATTCCTATTTTACAGGGCAAAGGATCTGGCTGAAAGATGCTTTTACCGGAAAATATGTTGAACGCGACCTCTTGAGGGATTACGGATCCACCTCCCATACAGTCGATCTAATCGGTAAAAACAAGTTCGACAACGGGTTGAATTTCGATTACATTATTCGTGCCCACTCCGGTAAGAGCGGCCAATTTTTGCCGGCGATGACCGGAATACAGGCGGCCAACCCCGGCGAATATGTGTATGCCGACACCGGCGAACCGTATCTCGGCAAGAATGTGCAGGGTGTGATGGCGCTGGCCTCCCGGAAGACACCGGTTAAATCGTTGACTTCCTTATTTGAATTGAGCAAAAAATCGGGTCTTCACGAATGGAAAATCGGATTAAACCAATGGAATTATGGGATTGACCGCTTTGCAACCGAAGGCGCCCGCTACTATCAGGAAGTGGCTGCCAGCCCGCGCAAACTGATTAGCACGAGCAGCGGAAATACCAATGCGCATGGAAATATTGAGGCCGGCAACGAATACCACAACGGTCACGAAAATAAAACCGCTATTTTTGCAACCGACAAATGGGATGTGTCCAATATCGTTACCTTGAGCGGCGGTGTCCGTTTGGAATACCAGTCGTTGCGGGGCGACTACATCGACAACCGGACACCTCGGGAAGAAATTTACATCAATACTCCCAAATCCAAAATAAAAAAGGATTTCTTCAATAAAACGGTTATCTTAAACGGCGTTTTCAAACTGACAAGAAGTTTCGGATTGTTGGCGGAAGCTACTTACAACGAACAATCGGGACATTTGGAAAATTATTCAGCAGGGAATTATCCCGACCTGAAACAATCGAATCTCCCCGGCGGAACGATCGGGTTGTACTACAATCATCCGCTAATCAGCTTGGTATCCAAAGCTACTTACATTCAACGCGATGAATACCGGACCACGTTGAATCTTACTCACCCCGAAGATTTGAGTTTGGTAATCCGCGCACCCGGTAGATACGATATTCAAACGCTGGGTTGGACAACGGACATTGTTACCTCGCCCTTCAAGAATTTCAATCTTCACTTCTTGTTCACGTACCAAAACCCTGTTTACAAGAACTATTCCGGTACGGCTGATTTCGGTAGCGGCAAAAAGGTTGATTACGATTTCAGCGGAAAGAATGTGACTAAAATATCCAAAGTGTTGATTGAAATAGACCCAAGTTATACCTGGGACGATTTGAAAGTGTGGTTCAGCGCCCGGTATTTCAGCAAGCAATACGCTAATTTACCGAATACATTGTATTTTGCCGGTCGCTGGGAAACATTTGCCGGAGTGAATTATTCGTTCAATAAGCATTTGGATGGCAGTATCACCGTCGTCAATCTGTTGAATGAACGCGGCGCACAAGGCACCATTTCCGGAACCGACCTGGTGAACGAAGCCACAGCGAAAGAAAAGATCGGTACGGTAATGTCCGGTTCATACATCCGCCCGTTCACCGTAGAATTTGGCTTGAAATACAAATTCTAAAAACTAAGAACTAAAAACTAAAAACTAAAAGTTGCGCGAAGCGCGGTAACAGGCGTCAGCCAACTTTTAGTTTTTAGTTCTTAGTTTTTAGTTCAAAAGCTTTACCTTTCTCTCTTTTGAGAGAACCTTATGAAAACATAATTATCCCCTTATTTGAATGGCTGTTCCGCCTCCCGGCGCAAGATTCAGCTCCAATACCGATTCGGAAGTAACGTCTTGTTCTTCTATCACGACCGGATATGGATTGGTTTTCCAGTCGGAACCGGTGGCATCCCTAAAAATCTTTGCCTTATATGTTTTTCCTGCATCCAAGAAAGAAAAATCTACTTTTACGGTACGTGCATTTTCATCGGTGATAGCGCCCAAGTACCAATCCTCCGAATGTTTATCTTTGCGAACCGTAACAATGTAATCTCCTATTTTCCCGTCTTTGATAATGGTTTTCGCCCAATCGGTCGGAACGACTTCGATAAATTCAAAAGCCGGTTTATTGACATAATTTTCCGGCAGATCGGAAGCCATTTGCAAGGGGCTGTAAATCACCACATACAGCGCCAACTGCTTGGCAATGGTGGTCTGCGCCCTGGTTTGAGGATAAACCGGATTTTCAAAACTAAACGTGCCGAAAGTGAAATCCATCGGTCCTGCCAAACCGCGGGTAAAAGGCACAATCGTTGTATGTTCGGGCGGACTGCCTCCATCTTGCGACCACGCATCGTATTCCTGACCGCGAACGCCTTCCTGTGTCATCAGGTTGGGATACGTTCGTTGCAAACCGGTCGGCATCACCGGCTCGTGGTTGTCAACCATGATTTGATAGTTGGCGGCCGTTTCAATTACTTTGCGGTAATGGCGCACCCCGTATTGACTGCTGTGGCGTTCTTTTTTATCCAATAAATTATTCACATAACCGGTTTTCACCGCATGAATACCATGACCCGCCAGAAAAGCGTACGCACTGTCCAACTGATTTTCGTAATTGACGGTAGCGCCTCCGGTTTCGTTGTGGCCGATAATTTCCACGCCTTTTTCCGTGGCGTATTTCACAATGGCGTCTATATCAAAATCGGGGTAGGGCGTCGTGAAACTGAATTGGTCGCCATTGGTTACCCAATCGCCGTCCCAACCGTAATTCCAACCTTCTACCAGCACTCCGGGGATTTTATGAGCAGCCGCAAAATCAATGTATTCCTTCATGTTTTGGGTCGTTGCCCCGTGTTTAGGCCCTTGCGACCAGGTATATTTTTCCATGTGCATGCCCCACCAGATACCCACATATTTGGCCGGCCGCAGCCACGAAGTGTCTGCTATTTTCGACGGTTCATTCAAATTGAGCATGATACGGGAATTAGCCAATTCATTCAAATCATCTGCCAAAATAATCGTGCGCCAAGGCGAAACAAATGGCGTTTGTGCATACACTTTAATTCCTGTTGACCAAGGAGTTAAATCCGATTTCAATGTAGTACCGCCGGCGGGATACAAATTCATTTTGGCATAATCGGTCAGATTCGCTTCATGAATGGCAATGTATTTCCCGTCTCCGGTTTCAATCGTCAATGGAGTACACACCGTATCCAATTGGCTGACAGGCGTTTTTTTGAACAATACTTCGTAATATTCGCCTTTGTAAGCCGGGATTGACCACGCCTCAAAATCCTGTAACAGAGCAAACTCCGTTAATTCGGCAGTAATCTCAAACGCTTTCAGGTTTTCCTGTCCGGGAAATTCGTAGCGAAAACCAATGCCGTCGTCAAAAGCGCGGAAGACGATATTCAACAAGCGTTTTTCGCCGGTTGTTTCCTGCAATTCTACTTTCAGCTCGTTGTAATGATTGCGGACTTCCACTTCTTCTCCCCAGGGTTGTTGCCAGGTTTCATCGCGACTCTCTTTTTGTGTGCCAATGATTTTAAAATCGCTACAAAAATGATCTTCTCCCGAAAGTAAAAATCCCAATGCGGAGGGTTTGATTATCTCTTGGCTATTTTTAGTAACGGAATAAACGGGCTTTCCCTCCGATAAACCGAATGTGATCACGGTATTACCGTCCGGCGAGTTTAACGATTGGGTAGTTGATTTGCCGTTACACGCTGTAAAGAGGCAAACAATTGTCGCTAAAAACCCGGCTTTCATCAATCGTATTTTCATATTCGTAATTTTTAATTCCTAATTTCTAATTGATATTTACCTTACACCGGGGTAACCGGCGGATTGTTGGATGTTTTCGTTGCGTTCGAGTTCCAATTGCGGTATCGGCTGCACGTACGATTCATCGCCTTTCCAAGTGATGGCGCCGTGACGTGTTTCCTTGTAATAGTCCGCTTCCGCCGGACCGATTTTCCAACGGCGAATATCCCACCACCATTGCCCCTCGGCAAAAAGTTCGGCCCAACGTTCGTATTTCAGCACATCATTGGCCAACGGGTCGTTATTATCCGCTGTTTTTGTGCGTTCCGTCAGGCTTTTGTAGTCGTAAGGACAGGGAGCATCCGGTGAATAACCGTAAGCGCGGCGATGTACTTTGTTGATATATTCCAATGCCGTAGCCGGATTTTCGTCTTTCAGCGCTTCGGCATACAGCAGGTAAATATCTGCCAGACGCACAATCGGGTAATTGGCATCGCTGCTCTGGTTTTTGCCGTAAGGAGCCGGCCCCATTTCTACCCCCCGGATATTGGTAAACTTGCGATGTTGCCAGCCCAGCAAATCCGGACGGTTGTTCAGCTCACTGGAACGGTCATAATACGTTATTTTTCCCGTAGCATCTACATATTCATCCACGTAGGGTTGTCCGGCCGCTAATTTCAGCCGCGGATCCACTTGGCTCAGGTCGTTTTTCAAATCCAGGCTTGCTTGACGGTAAGTTGCATCTGCCAATTGGTAGGGAAAATTGTCCACCGAACGTGCACCTGTTGATTTAAAATCCGGATTGAATGTCCATCGGGGAACCGTATCGCCTGCTACGCCATGAAAACCAAAACGGCGAATATTGGCATCGTGGATGAAATTGTTGCCCCATTCACTGCTTTTTTTGGAAAGGATAATATCCCGTTCTTTGGTCAACGGATCCACTAATCCTTCGGTGCCGGGCCTGAAACGAATCGCCAAATCCATATACCAGGGCGCAAATACCATGGGCATACCGCTTCCGGTGGTGTAGCCTTCCCAAGGCCCATTCTGATTATAATTGACTGTCATATCCAATTCGTACAACGATTCGGAGTTAAATTCGTTGTCTGTAAGTCCGTAAAACATATCCCGGTAAACTTCGGGGCTTGCCAGTCGCTTGCCGCTATTGTTGATAATATTTTCCATCAAAGCTTTGGCCTTGACTTTATATTCGGGAGAAACAGCGGCCGCCTGCATATACACCTTTGCCAACAAACCTTTGGACGCCCATTCCGATGCGCGGTATTTGTCGTTGTGTCCGGCTAATAGCGGAATGGCTTCTTCCAAGTCTTTTACTACAAATTTCCAGGTATCGGCAACGGTCGCCCGGCTGCGCTTCATGCCTGCCACATCGTCTGCCACTTTGTCGATGATCGGAAATCCCCATCCCTCCGGATGGAGTTCAAAGAAAATTTGCCCATGCCAATAGGCCATCGCACGATTGAACAAAGCTTGTCCCAGCATATAATCCAACTCCGCTTGCTCTTCGGCTATCGGGTATTTTTTGCGATAGCTGTCAATGGCTTCTATTGCTGTGGTGGACAAATTCGCCCATTTACAAAGATCTACATACGTCTGGGTGGTGTAACGGCTGTTTATGTCGGTATAATTGTCCATACTTGTACTCCGTTCGTCATACGAGCCGTAAGTATCGGTGGTATGGTCATACAGATAAATTCCCATCGGAAACCAATAAAAGGCATACGTCCCAATGGAGTGTGATCCGGCATAAGAGGACGTTAAAATCAAATCCACTTGCTCCAAGGTGGCCGGAAAATTGTCGGGCGATAAGGTTTGCTTGTTCTCAATATCCAGAAAATCAGAACAGCCAAGCATCCATCCCATCCAAACAGTTAAAACTATATATTTTATCCTATTTTTCATATCTATTATTTCTTTAATGATGAATTAGAATGTTAAATCAATACCGAATGAAATCAAGCGCGACGGCAAATAACGATTCTGATTATCCACTCCCCGCATACGTACTCCTCCACCTATTTCAGGGTCGATACCGGTGTATTTGGTAAACGTAAACACATTTTGCGCACTTACATATAACCGGGCATTTTCGAGGGATGCTTTCCGTGAAATAGTTTTAGGCAAGGAATAACCAATCGACAGGTTTTTCAGTTTCAGATAATCGCCTTTTTCTACCATGTAACCCGATACGGTGGAATAGTTTTTATTGGCGGCGCCATCGCCTATCATCGAACCCTTGTCATCAATATATCCGATCCGCGGGAAATCGGTTACCGTAGTATTGTCTTTTCCAAAACAAGATGTTTTGAAAATATCGGCAGTCGTATTGTCCGAGCTAAACATCTGGGTATAAGGTTTTACCAAGTTCATAATCTCGAACCCGAATGCACCTTGGAATACAGCGCTCAAATCAAAACCTTTGTATTCTAAATGGATAGTCAAACCCAGAGTCATTTTGGGCCAGGGATTACCGATATATTTCCGGGAAAGCGGCGTTACCCGGCCCTCTCCGTTATCGTCAAAAATCAAATCGCCCACTCCGGTATTTTGTTTTTGGTAATAGATACCTATATCTCCGCCTTCCGCATTCCGCGGTTGTCCGTTTGCAGGGTTAAAACTTGTGTGACCGGGATTTGCATTTTTCCATTCATCTAAAGCGTATTGATTGTATTGATCCACTTGCGCCTGATTTTGGAAAATACCCAATACCTGGTAACCATAAAACATACTCATCGGATGCCCGTCTTCGGTACGAGCCAAGAAGGGCCAAGCGTTATCCAATCCTTCATCTATCATCGTTGCACCCGGGACATCTCCTATTCTCTTGACTAAGTTAGAGTTGAAAGATGCGTTCGTCTGAATCGAATAACGAAAATCACCTTTTTTGTCCGTCCAGCCGATAGCAATTTCATGTCCTTGGTTTTCCACTAAACCGGCATTAAAAATATATCTAATGGTATTAGCCGGGGTATCGCTCGAAAAATAATAACTCATTCCGGACGATAAAGGGGGATTGCCTTGGTAAAGCATATCTTTTGTTTGACGGTTATAATAATCGTAAGTAACGGTTAATCTATTTTTTAAGAAGTTCAAATCGAATCCTATATCGGTTTGGTGAATTTCTTCCCATTTTATATCTTTATTGCTGATAGTAGCAATCCAATATCCCGCTTGCGGAACGGATGTGCCGTCGAAAGCGTAACTGACTCCGGTTGGTGCATACTCCGATTGGTACATAAATTGTGGAATGTTGCCATCATTACCTAATATACCCCAACTGGCGCGGATTTTGGCGTTATCCAACCAATTTTCTGTATAAGGCTTAACAAAATTTTCTTCGCTAAACCGCCATCCGGCATTGATGGATGGGAAATATCCCCACCGTGGAGAATGTCCCTGTCCTTTTTTAACCAGAAAACGATCTACCGCGTCGGCACGAAAATTTGCTGTTAAAAGATATTTGTTTAGATAGTTGTAATTGATACGTCCGAAGAAAGATTCTCTACGTTCAATGGGTAAATTATCCGAAGCGTCTTTTGTCGGACCTGCAGAAGCTAATTTAATAGATTCGGCAACCGGAATAGAAAAATCATAAGCGGTTACATTTAGGTTGTATCCATCCTTTTTCAAAACTTCCGTTCCAGCCATTGCTTTCAAACTATGGTCTCCAAAGGAGGTATCATAGGTCAATACGGAGTTGAACATCAGGTTTTGGACGGTACCTGCATACGCATTCATCCGTTGCGGAGCCACTTGTACAGGGCCAAAATCGCGTTCTTCGGTAAACGTATTTTTGGAAAAACCATAAAACTCTCCGGCGCCGATTACTTTCAAATCCAATCCTTTAATGAAATTGATATTCAAATAGGCCTGGGCATTCAGCGTATAGTTGTTGTCGTTGAAAACATGAAAAGCATCTTCCAAACCGGCAAAGTTGGGGCCGCTGCCCACAGACGCAGGCGTTTTGGCATAATTGCCGTCTTCGTCATACACCGGAGCCACCGGTACGGTACGGAAAGGGATTGTGTGATTGTAAATGGAAGAACTTGTGGCAGGATTGGTTTTAGTCGTACTGCCGTAAATCGACTCACCAATAGTAATATGATTGTTGAATTTATAGTCTAAATTGTTGCGGAACGAAAAACGGTCGGCGTTGGTGTCCATATATACCCCTTTTTCACTCATATAACTGCCTGATAAAAAGAAATTTGTCTTTTCGGAAGCGGCAGCGACCGACACGTTGTATTCTTGTTCGATACCCGTGCCAAACATGACATCCATCCAGTTGGTATCGGGCAAATCTGCCAGGCCGGTGGCGCCCAGCACATCCAAGGTGCTGCCGTTGCCGAAAGCATCGCGGGCGCGAATCCAACCGGCCGTATTCAGTAACTCAATGTCGGTTGTAACGTTCCGGACGCCATAACGTACATTGGCGTTGATGGTGGCTTTTTCGTCTTTTTTGGCGCGTTTCGTAGTAATCAAAACGACGCCGCCGGCAGCTCGCGAGCCGTAGATAGCGGCCGAACCGGCATCTTTCAGGATTTCAATATTTTCTACATCCCGCATATTGAAGTTGAATCCGGCATCTTGCGGCACTCCGTCCACAATATACAAGGGACTCATACCGTTGAGTGAACCTGCACCCCGGATAATAATATCCGCAGCAGCGCCCGGGGAGCCATCGCCTTTGGTAACCATTACGCCGGCAGCCAGGCCGCCTAACGATTCCGCCAAACTTTTGGATGAAAAATCTTTTATTTCGCTCGTCCGTACAGAGGATATCGATCCGGTAAGTTCGGAGCGTTTTTGGGTACCGTAACCCACTACCACCACATCGTCAAGCTGTCGTACATCTTCTTTCAGAACGATTGAATAGAAACTTTTGGAAGCGGTAACCTTTTCCTGATGAGTCACATATCCAATGTAGGAAACGGTGAGGGTGGCTCCTTCGGTAACGGAAAGTTCAAAGTTGCCGTCCAGGTCGGTAGTGGCGCCTTCACGGTCGGAAGCAATCACTGTTGCGCCGATAATCGCCTCATTATCTACATCGGAAACAGTTCCCCGGATGGTCTTTTGGGTCTGCGCCGACAAACCGGCAGCGAATAAAAGCGCCGTGCAAAAGAAGATACTCTTGTATATTGTGTTTCTCATAAAATAGAAGATTAAATAGTGGTACTTTGTTTTATCCACGAATTACCCGAATTACCCGAATGCGATAATAATTCGTGTTAATTTGTGTAATTCGTGGATACCTGTATCGCTTATTTCAGCGGTTTGATAAGTTTTGTGCTTACGCGATCGCCGTTTGAAAGGATCGCCGTTTTGATAAACAAGCCGCTTTCCGGTTCTTTGTTGAGCTTGATACCTTGCAGATTGTAATATTCATGTCCGACAACATCGGCAATTACATTCACAGGAGCAATGCCGGTAACTGACGGTATAACTGCGCATGAAGGAGCATAGCCGGCTGCAGTATAAGTCCAAAAGCCTTCATAATCATCGCAGTAAAATTCGGCGCTGGTTTTTGTTCCCGTGTAAGGTGCGCTTGTGAACATATTGCCATCCACACCATCTACGGTGGCTCCTTCTGCAAGCCAACCTGCAGGCCATTGCCACCATAAAGCTCCGGCAGCATCAGGCGTATATTCAAAACCAAAGACTTGCGCCATAAAATAGGTAACTTCTCCAAGGGTGGTTGCCGCCGCAACGTCAAATGAGGCTGCTATTTGGGTAAAACACCAAGTAGTTCCATAAATGTTGCCTTTGATTTGTTTCAACCGGTTAACGTCACCATTGAAATCTCCAAAGCCTGTCCATCTGTTGACCGCGATACTGCGGGTACCGCCGGCATTGGTCGGGCCTTCTTTTATCCAGTCTTCCAAAGCAGTACCGGTCACATCTATTGCGAAAGTAAAGGCTTCATCCACTTCAAAGTTGTTGGAGGTAGCCCATTTGTCGCCTGCACAATCCCATTTAACGATGTAATAGCCATTCGCATCTTTGGGATTGTTTAATACTTGTGCGTTTGCACTTAATGCCATTAATACGATGGCAACTAATAAAGTAATTTTTTTCATCATGATAATAAATTTAATTTAGAAAAATTAATACTATGCAAATGTAAATTATAAAGATGTTAAAAGATAATTTTATAAGAAAAATATTGATGCTTAAATTTTTAATTAGTTAATAATCAATTGAATGCCGTGTTTTGATTAGGAAAAAATATAGACTCAATATTAGGGAAAGAAGAAGGTTGCGTTTCTTAGACAGAAAAGAAACGCAACCCTCGAGCGGAAATAGGGTAGCGACTCAACCCTCCATTATTTTTTGACGGGTTGGAAATTCCAACCCTGATGAGTTGGGGCAATAAACCAGCCTAGTCGCTGGCAATAGAGCCAGCGACTATCTGTGGATTATCCTTATGATAACGATACGTATGGATTAGAATGTTAGAACGCACATGGCTCTTCTCACAGTACAAGCCGAGTACGAAGGCAACCCACATAAGCTAGGCACCGAGCCGGTCGTACCTATAGAGCCCGCGCCCGGTGCTGTCGCCGTGTCATCGCCCATCACGAAGTGGACTGTCCATTTATTTGCACCGTAAGCTTCCGATGGAAAAGCTTGCTTCGCAGCAACCTTATACCAAGTGCAGGCACCACTACCGCCAGTGCTGGTCACGTCCCCTGCCGCCGCCATTGCGCTTTTAACAAAAGCGGTAGTGGCAATTTGTGCAGTGTTTGTCCCGGCAGCGGCTGTTGGAGCAGTTGGTGTACCGGTCAGTGCGGGAGAAGTTTGAATTTTCGCGCTTGTTACATTTGCATCAGCGATTTTTGCCGTGGTTACCGAGTTGGCGGCCAGGTCGGCAGCAGCTATCGTGCCATCTAAAATTTTCGCGGAAGTAACAGCGCCATCAGCCAAGTCAGCCGCTACAATTGATCCATCCACAATTTTTGCTGAATTTACTGCATTGGCAGCGACTTTGTCCAAAGTCACAGCGCCGTTGGCAATATCAGCAGCAGCAATTGAAGCATC
>JAISKT010000195.1 GCA_031261295.1 Candidatus Symbiothrix sp.
TATTCTTTCCAAAATTCATAATAATTAAACCATTGTTCGGGATATTCTCTGACAATCGTTTCTACTTCTTTCACATACGAACGAACATAGCGTTCTATTTTTTCACGTTTTGTTCCGTCCGTTTCATCGTCAATTTTTACCGGCTTTATATAGGCCGTATATTTTTTACTTGATTTTTTTATGATAAAAATCGCCAGTACCTCCACCTCAAACGTGGTAGCCAAAGCGAAAGCGCCGACGGGAAAATCAGCTTTTCCATTCAGAAAATCACATGTTACGCTTTTAGCCGAGCCTAAATTCCTGTCGCAAGGCATACTCACAATTTCTCCCTGCTGCAAAGCGGCATGGACGGCAAATAAATGCGACATATCGTCCAATACAGGAATGAGATTGATGTTGTTGTCGCCCAATATTTTAGTCCGATTCGCCTGTACGGTTTTCGTTTCGCCCGCATAAATCAGCGCATTCATCTTTTTCTTTTTTGACCGGAGCATATAACCGCCAATCTCAAAATTTCCGATATGCGAACTGGCTGTGATAAAGCCTTTTTTACCATTTTCTAAACGCTCAAAATGTTCATAGCCAATGAGTTCCAATTCAAAGATATTTTTGTTTCCGGCAAAAACTGCGAAACGGTCTAAAACCACTTGCCCGAAAATGAAATGATTTTGGTAGGTCTTAATCAACGATTTCCATCGGGAACAATTGAATTGTTTTCGGAAATAATGATAAATGGCTTTCGCCCGTTTGGCGGCAAAAAGCATATAAAAAGGAACGACCAATGACATCAAGAAATAAACAATCCGAATGTCCAGAAACTTAAATAAAACAATGAGTCCCCATTGTCCTAATAAGTTTCCACCTGTTTTTCCTTTCCATTTCCGTTCATTATTCATTGTTCATTGTTAATTATTCATTAACTTTTGATTCGATATAATCGCAAAATTGACTCAGATTTTGTACCGCTGCCATTTCTTCCGCCTTGATTTTGAATCCGAAGTTGCGTTCAACGATGACTACAATATCGACAAAGTCAAGGCTATCAATCCCTAAATCATTTTTCAACAACGCTTCGGGTTTAATCGTCGCTTCATCGACTTCGATTTCTTCAATTAAGAAATTCTTTACAATTTCCTCTATTTTCTCTCTTTCCATATTTTATTATTGTTCATTATTCATTATTAATTGTTCATTTTTTTTTATCACTAACGCGCTGTTTGTTCCGCCAAACCCAAAAGAATTTGACAACAACAAGTCAATCTTTTTTTCTGTGGTTTGGGTTGCCAGATTGAGGTTTTGAGAATATTCATCCGGATGCTCAAAATTGATATTCGGGGCAACAAATGAATTTTGCATCATCAAAATCGAATAAACAATTTCACTGGCTCCCGCCATCCAACATTCGTGCCCGGTCATAGATTTCGTGGAACTGATTAGGGGACGAGATGCACCAAAAAGTTGGTCAAGCGCAATTGCCTCTGCCGCATCTCCTTGAGGCGTGGAAGTGGCATGTGCATTGACATAGTCAATAGCAGCAGGAACAACACCGGCATCATCCAAAGCCCTTTGCATCGCAATCATACAGCCTTCATTGCTGGCTTGCGAAATTTGTTTTCCGTTGGAAGAAAATCCGTAACCAACCACTTCGGCATAAATCGTTGCACCCCGTTTGATGGCGTGTTCGTAATCTTCTAAAATCAAACTTGCCGCTCCGCCCGAAGGCACTAATCCATCCCGATTTTTGTCGAAAGGGCGACTGGCTTTAGTCGGCTCATCGGTGCGAATGGAAAATGCACTGATTCCATCGAAACTGCCCATCGAAAGATAGTTGGTTTCTTGCGCTCCGCCACACAAAACGATGTCTTGCAAGCCTTGTTTGATAAACATATAACCCAAACCTATTGCATGAGAGCCGCTGGCACAGGCCGCGCTGATGGTCATATTCACTCCACGCAATTTGAATATAGTGGAAAGATTCATGGTTACGGTCGAATTCATCGACTGAAATATCGCTCCCGATCCCATCAAAGTGGTATCCTTTTTCGCTACGGCTATTTGGTGTGCTTCAATCACGGCTTTTGCCGAAGAATCGTTGCCGTAAAAAATACCGGTTTCATTTTTCTCCAAATAATCCATGTCAATGCCTGCCGTCCGCATAGCTTCAACGGTTGCCATATAGGCATATTCGCCCTCTTCGGCAAGCCCAATGCGCAAACGCCGGTCAAGCACTCCTTTTAATATCGGACGCTCCACGATGCCGGTTAATGGCGAGCGATAGCCGTACTCTGTGCGAGCCGGATCTATCCCGATGCCGGATTTCCCTTCGTACAAAGAATTTTTCACTTCTTCCAAATTTTTACCGATACAGGAATAAATTCCCATTCCTGTGATAACTACTCTTCTCATAAAAAATGAACAATGAACAATGATTAATGAACAATTTTTTGTTTGGCAGTTTTAATGCTACTAATCAATAGTCGAATTAATTCTTGACAATTGTTTATTATGGATAAATAAACATTTTCGGAAATATAATCACTATCTTTTAATAACATAAACCAATATTCAGTTTCATTTGCCTCCTTCAAGGCTACACTTAGCTTATTAATAAAATCCGGAACAGACTGAGCATATTCGGCTTCTCTTACTAATGCGCCGATCGCAGTACCACTACGCAACAATTGCTTTGACAGCACAAATTCTTTTTGTTCTTTATTTAAAAACTTATATGCATTTATTACCCTCAATGCAAAATCATAAGACTTATCTCTCAAAACATTCTCCTTCATAATTATTCATTATTCATTGTTAATTGTTCATTTATTAAAGTCCTCCGCTGATTGAAATTACTTGTCCTGTGATATATGCTGCTTTTTCTGATGCCAAGAAACCTACTAATTCCGCTACTTCTTCGGCTTTTCCAAAACGGTTGGCCGGAACAAGTTTTTTCAATTC